>NZ_NTLW01000298.1:0-9509 GCF_002632075.1 Pseudoalteromonas sp. ESRF-bin5
ACTCTCCGACTTGAGTCTTAAAACTCGCCTTGAAACCATTTAGTAATGCGGTTCCACCAATTATTGTTATCCTCTGCTTTCGACTTTTGTGCATTCATCGATTGCATGGTGCGCCCGTATTGTAACAAACCAACAGCGGTTGCGTACGAAGGATCATCTACGTAGTCTGTTAAACCAACCATCCCGATTGGTTTACCTATTCTTACTGGCATTTGAAAAATGTCTTCCGCCACTTCCATTGCACCAGTCATTTTGGCAGTTCCGCCTGTTATAACGAGACCTGCCGCAATTTGGTCTTCTAAACCTGAACGACGAATTTCTTCCATCGCAAGTTCAAATAATTCTCTGAAACGAGGCTCTACCACCTCTGATAATGTATGACGTGACATTAATCTTGCAGGGCGCCCGCCTACACTTGGTACTTCAATAGTGTCTTCACTGCTTGCCAATTGGCTGCTTGCACATGCGTATTGTACTTTGAGTGACTCTGCATGCGATATAGGTGTACGAAATATTTTTGCAATATCACCCGTTACCTGATTACCCGCCACAGGGATTACTGCTGAATGGCGCAGCGCACCGTTGATATAAATAGTGATATCCATTGTACCACCACCAATATCGAGTACAGCGACTCCAAGCTCTTTTTCATCATCTGTGAGAACTGAATAACAAGAAGCCAATGCTGTAAATATCAATTGGTCGACTTCAAGGCCGCAACGCTCAACACATTTTTCTATGTTTTTAGCCATGTCGTTGGAGCAGGTAATAATGTGAGCTCGTGCCTCCATACGCACACCGCTCATGCCTAGTGGGTTTTTAATCCCTTCTTGCATGTCTATGCTGTACTCTTGCGGTAGTGCATGCAGCATTTTACGTTCAGCTGAAATAGGCACAGAACGCGCAATGTGAATCACATTTTCAATATCTTCGTCTGTTACTTCAGTATTATTAATAGCAACAACACCGCTTTCGTTCTGGCATTGAATATGTTTACCAGAAATCCCCAAGTACACCGAACTAATTCGACAATCTGCCATTAATTCGGCTTCGTCTATAGCGCGGCGAATAGACTCAGACACTAAGTTTAAATCGTTAACGCCACCTTTATCCATACCATGGGATACCTGGCTGCCCACACCAACAATGCTGAGCTTGTTATCTGCGGTGATTTCACCTACCGTGGCTACCACTTTCGAGGTACCAACGTCTAATCCAATCACGAGGTTTCTTTCTGCTGACTTAGTCATGCCTTACTCTTATTTTGTAATTGTTCTTCTTGCACTGGCTTAAAGCTCACTGCAAGGCCGGTATCATACCGTAAATCGACTGCATCTATCTGTGCTTTTTCTGGATATTCCATACGTGGGTAAACGTCTATAAAACGTTGAACACGCTTGGCTTTATCCCTACGCCCTAAATTTAAGCGCACCCCGCTATCAAGCCAAAGCTGCCAAGAAAAACGCTCTGATAACGCTAAACTTTTAAGCGTTAACGCGTTTACTTTAAGCATTTCGTCAAACTGCTTAAAAGCAATCCATGCTTCTTGTTCGCTCCCTTCTGGGCCGAATAACTGAGGTAAATCTTTACTTAACTTATCGCTGCGAGCTTGAAAAGCCTCACCGTTGTTATTAATTAACAAGTCACTATTCCAATGCGCAACCGCCTCGTGTTCAACAACGTAAACCTGAATTGTATCAGGCCATTGTTTTCGCACCGATACAGTGGCCACCCAAGGTAGATTTTGCACTAGCTGTTGTACATGTTTTACATCAAGCTCAAAAAAACTACTTAAATCCGCTTTTTTTATTGCTGTTATTATTGCGGTTTCATCTGTGTATTTAGGATGCCCTTGCACCGTTAAGTGCTTTATTTGTGCATCTTTATTTTTTACTAACCAATCAGATACACCCGTTGTAATTTGCACTAAGCCAATAATAACAACTAAAAAAAAGCTCACGCCAAAAATCAGCGACCAATTTAGGTTCTGTTTGATTTTATGAGCTTTTTCTAAAAGGGGATGCATATTAAAGCGTTTGCTCCAAAATGCGAACAACTAATTGCTCAAAACTTGCCCCATTTGCTTTAGCTGCCATAGGCACTAATGATTTTTCTGTCATTCCGGGTACAGTATTAACCTCTAATAAATAAAAGTTGCCTTGCTCATCTTGCATTGCATCTACGCGGCCCCAACCGCTTGCGCCAACTAAGTCAAACGCTTCTAACGACATAGCCTGTAATTGCTGCGTATCGTGCGCCGATAAATTGGCTGGGCAATGATACTGCGTAGTATTTGATTGATACTTTGCCTGATAATCGTAAAAGCCATTTGGCGTTGTCATTTCAATTACGGGCTGTACTTCATCACCTAAAACAGTCACTGTAAATTCACGACCCGTTATCCACTGCTCAACCAACACTTGGCTATCAAACTTAAATGCATTGATTAATGCATCTTCAAGTTCTTGCGCAGTAGTTGCTTGTGCCATACCAATGCTCGACCCTTCATGAGAAGGCTTAACCATCACTTTTTTAAATTCAGCCATGATAGCGTGTGCATCAAAACCTTTTTTAGCATCTACAACGGCATAAGGCGCGGTGCTTAAGCCAGCTGATTTAAACAAGTGCTTACAACGAATTTTATCCATTGCCAGCGCTGACCCTAGTACGTTACTGCCGGTGTAAGGTAAGTTCATAAACTCTAATGCACCTTGAACAGTTCCGTCCTCACCACCTCGGCCATGTAGTGCGATAAAAACACGATCTACATTTAACTCTTTGAGTTCCCACAACGACCGATTTTGAGGATCGAATGCAATCGCATCTACACCGCAATTTTGTAATGCATTAAAAACAGCCTGACCCGACTTTAATGACACTTCACGCTCTGCTGAGTTACCACCAAGCATTACCGCTACTTTACCAAATTGTGCATTTACTTGGGTCATACTTCACCTTGTTTTAATTTTTCTATCGACATGCCTGTTGCTGCTAACGTTTTTACTAACTGACCTATATTACCCGCACCTTGGGTCAATACTAAGTCATTATTTTGCAAGTTATCTGCTAATACACCCGCAAGCTCTTTACTTGATGCTACATGCAATGGCTCTTTGCCACGTTGACGAAGGCTTCGGCATAAACTTTTACTATCAGCGCCCACTATAGGCTCTTCGCCTGCGCCATAAACATCTAATAATAAGAGCTGATCTACATCGGCAAGTACTTTTACAAAGTCTTCATATAAATCACGAGTACGACTATAACGATGCGGCTGATAAACCATTACCAAGCGTTTATCGGGCCAACCCTCGCGTACTGCTGCAATAGTTGCTGCAACCTCTGAAGGGTGATGACCGTAATCATCCACTAACATTATATTGCCGCGTTCGTTTTCAAATTCGCCGTAGTGTTGAAAACGACGGCCAATACCTTCAAACTTTTGTAATGCTTCTAAAATTGCTTGGTTAGCAATATTTTGATCTTTTGCTACTGCAATCGCTGCTGTCGCATTTAATGCGTTATGTTTACCAGGCATATTTAGCGTTGCCGTTAAACACTCACCTTGTTTATTGGTTACCGTAAACGTACACGTATTAGCTGACTGGCTAAAATCACTCATACGATAATCAGCCGTTGGCGACTCGCCATACGTGATAATAGGACGCCCAAAACGAGGAATTAGTTCGGCGGCTACCTCAGAGTCGATACACACAACAGCCAGACCATAAAATGGCAGGTTATGTATAAAATCGACATAAGTGTCTTTCATTTTTTCAAGGCTGCCACCGTATGTATCCATGTGATCTTCTTCAATATTAGTGATCACCGATACCATAGGTTGTAAATGTAAAAACGACGCATCACTCTCATCAGCTTCTGCAATTAAAAAATCGCTTTTACCCACTTTAGCGTTACTGCCTGCACTATTTAATAAACCACCAATAATGAAGGTTGGATCGAGCCCAGCTTGTGCATAAATACTGGCAATTAAACTTGTTGTTGTGGTTTTACCATGTGTACCTGCAATGGCTATACCATGGCGAAAACGCATTAATTCAGCTAGCATTTCAGCACGACGTACAACAGGAATTCTTGCAGCTTTTGCGGCAATTATTTCAGGGTTAGTTTCGTCAATAGCACTTGAAACTACCACCACATTGGCATCTTTTACGTTATTTTCGTGATGACCTATGAATACTTCTGCACCCGCTTTAATCAAGCGATCTGTCATCGCACTATGCGCAATATCAGACCCTGTAATACGGTAACCTTCAAAAGCGAGCACTTCGGCAATACCGCCCATACCCGCTCCACCAATACCAATAAAGTGGATGGTTTCTATTCGACGCATTGCAGGTCGTATACTTTTGTTTTGTACTGATGCTTCTTTCACTTACGCTCTCTTATTTGATACTTGCTCACAGTGCGCGGCTACGCTTGCTGTGGCATCTAAAATGGCTTGTTTTTTTGCGTTATTAGCCATTTTATTAATTAAACTAGGGTTTACTAAGTAAGGGGTTAATAGCGCAACAATCGATTGCTCATTAAATACACTTTGCTGCATGAGTAACGCTCCATCTGCCTCAACCAAATATTGGGCGTTAGCCGTTTGATGGTCGTCAACTGCATGAGGAAACGGCACAAACACAGCCATTTTTCCCGCTGCTGCAATTTCACTTACCGTTAGCGCACCAGCTCGGCAGATAACAATATCAGCCCAAGCATACGCTGCATCCATGTCATCGATAAATTCCGCAACTTTTACATTATCGCTTTCGAACATGTGCGTTTTGTATGTTTGCTCAACGTTGTTTAAATGTCCTTTACCTGTCTGGTGCCATACATTTATTGCACTGGTTTTGTTAAGCGCTTTAAATGCACTTGGAAGTGTTTGGTTTAGTACCTGAGCCCCTAACGACCCTCCGACAACCAACATATTAACCGGTGTTGAAACATCACGCGTTGCTATGTCTATTACACTTTGACGAACTGGATTGCCGACAAGTTCAGCTTGTCCTGCATCAAAAGCGCTTGGAAAAGCCGCTAAAACGCGATTAGCAAATCGTGAAAGCCATCGGTTGCTCATTCCAGCAACCGCATTCTGTTCATGAATAACTAACGGAATACCTAAACTTTTTGCAGCAAGACCTGTTGGTCCAGTTACGTATCCTCCCATAGCAAGAACAACATCTGGACGTTGATTTTTCAATACCTTACGCGCTTGCAATATTGCATTAATGACCATGAATGGCGCTTTAACAAGGCGTTTTAATCCGTTGCCACGAACACCTTTTACATTAATAAAATCAATTTCAATATTGTGCTTAGGAACAACGCTTGCTTCCATTCTATCGGGTGTGCCAATCCAAGTAACTTGCCACCCCTGCGCTTTTAAATAGTCAGCAACTGCAATACCTGGAAATATATGCCCGCCAGTTCCACCAGCGACTACAACACACTTTTTACTCATCGTTTACCTCCGCCTGAGGTCGCTTGCTTGGTTGCCATTTTAGTTTCAAAGTCAACGCGTAATAATATTCCAGTTGCGATGGTCATAATCATCAAACTAGAACCACCATAAGAAATAAACGGTAATGTAAGACCTTTAGTTGGTAAAATCCCCGCACTTGCCCCTACATTCACCATGGTTTGAAACGCAAACCAAATACCTATTGCAAAGGCAAAGTAGCCTTCGTATTCTTTACCGCACTTTAAGGCTTGCTGGCCAATTAATAGTGCTCTAAATACTAAAGTGGCGAGCACCATTAAAATGCTTACCACGCCAACTAAACCAAGCTCTTCGCCAATAACCGCAAAAATAAAATCATTGTGTGCTTCAGGAAGGTATTGCAACTTTTGCACGCTATTACCTAACCCTTGGCCAAACCATCCACCTTGGCTGTATGCCATTAACGATTGAACGAGCTGGTACCCTTTTCCGAATGGGTCGTCCCAAGGGTCTAAAAAGCCAACAACACGCGCCATACGATAAGGCTCAACAATAATCAACAAAACAACCAAGCCAATCCCGGTTAAAATAAGGACAAAAAACTGCCATAGTTTTGCGCCCGCTAAAAACAATAAGCCAACTGTTGTTACAAACATAACAACTACGGTGCCTAAATCAGGCTGCAACAAAATAAGCAATGCATACACAGCAAACACTGCAATAGGTTTTGCAAAACCTTTAATGTTCTCTTGTACTTCTTCACGCTTTCGGACCAAGTAACCCGCTATGTAACTAAAAAAGTACAATTTAGCGGCTTCAGCCACCTGAAAACCAATGGGTCCAATTGGGATCCACCGCTTGGCACCATTAACCTCGCGGCCAATAATTAATACAGCAATGAGCAATACCATGCCCAGTATCAATAAATATGCATTTGAGCGTTTCCACCAATCCATTGGCACACAAACCGTGATCCAAAAAAGAACAAACGCAACGGCCAAAAACATCCCGTGACGAATAGCAATATGATGTGAGTTATCAAAAAGGCGCTCTGCCGTGGGCATAGACGCACTCATCACCATAATAAAGCCAACACCAATTAGCATTAGCATTGAATAAAGCAAAGGCACATCATAAAGCTGCGGCGAAGGTTTTGGTGTTAATGTGTCTTTTATTTGTGCAAGCGCAATCATATGTTATCCGCCAAAACACACTTAACAAAGTCATCACCACGTTGCATATAGTTGTTATACATATCAATGCTTGCACATGCTGGCGCTAATAAAACTACATTACCCGGCGAACTAAGCTGCTTAGCTAAATTAACCGCCTCACTCATGTTATTTGTTAAATAGCTTTTGCTGCTCAGAGCCACTAGCTTTTTGGCATCTTTACCAAAACAGATCAGCGCTTTTACATGCTTTTGTAAGTAAGGTTTAAGCGGGTTTAAATCAGCGCCTTTTGCATCGCCTCCCGCTATCACAATTAAGTTTTGAGTTTCTGTGGCCAAACTGTCTATGGCTGCTATGGTAGCGCCTACGTTTGTTGCCTTTGAATCGTTAAAGTATTTAACGCCATGTTGCTGAGTAACAAATTGGCAGCGATGAGCCAATCCGCTAAACTCATTTAGTGCCTTTGTATAAGCCTCTTTACTAATATTAAAGGGGCTTAGTAACGCCATAACCGCAAGCGTATTTAAATAATTGTGCTTACCTACAACAGCAAGTGTATCAACAGGTAAAAACGCTTCATTGTTAGCGAAAAAATACGTACTGCTGTTATGCTGCCCTAAACAATATTTACCCTGTTTAGTACCAAAACCAATTTTAGCCGTAGCACTGCTACTGGACGGATGCGTTTGTTTGTCATCTTCATTAACAACAAGACATTGTGTACCGTTGTAAATAGATAGCTTTGAGTCTATATATGCTTGGTAGCTATCGTAACGATCTAAATGATCTTCAGATACATTTAACACCGTGGCACTCACCGATTTTAAGCTTGTTGTGGTATCTAATTGAAAGCTCGAAAGCTCAAGCACATAAACATCAAAGTCGTCATTGAGTAAATCAAGTACTGCGGTACCAATATTGCCGCCAAGTGCCACATTAAAGCCAGCCGCTTTTAACACGTCATAGGCTAAAGTCACTACGGTTGATTTACCATTTGAGCCAGTCACTGCCACTACAGGTTTAGTATTAATGCGCGCAAATAGCTCAACATCACCTATGACTTCAACACCCGAATTAATAGCACTCGCAATGGCAGGCGTTTTAAGGCTTAACCCAGGGCTTACAATAATCATATCACTGCTATTAAGCCCAGCAGCATCTAAGCTGCCAAAGTGTGTATTTAAACTAGGCGCATGACTGCTCAGCCATTCAATTCCTGGGGGATTTGCTCGGCTGTCGACAACCTTTGGCGTTAAACCGTGAGATAGTAAAAAACGCACAATGCCCAGACCGGTTACACCGAGTCCGAGCACTGTTATTTGTTTATTCTTTATCTCGTTTAAATATTGCATTTATCTTATCTTTAATGTCGCAAGACCTGCGAGAACCAACACAATAGATATAATCCAAAAACGCACAATAACGCGCGGCTCTGGCCAACCTTTTAATTCGTAATGATGGTGAATAGGCGCCATTCTAAAAATTCGTTGCCCTCGTAACTTATACGAGCCCACTTGTAAAATCACCGACAACGCCTCCATTACAAAGACACCGCCCATGATAATCAGTAGAAGTTCTTGACGAACCAGCACTGCAATAATCCCCAGCGCTCCACCTAATGCTAATGAGCCTACATCACCCATGAATACTTGCGCCGGGTAGGTGTTAAACCATAAAAACCCAAGCCCTGCACCAACAATGGCAGTACATACAACCACAAGCTCACTGGCTAATGGCAAATGAGGAATATGTAAATAAGCAGAAAAATTAATATTACCGGTTAAGTAAGCAATTATGGCAAGTGCCGCCGCAACTAAAATAGTCGGTACAATAGCGAGACCATCTAGACCATCAGTCAGGTTTACAGCATTTGATGTTCCAACCAATGCAAAATAGGTAATAACAATATAAAACAAGCCTAACTGCGGTAAAACATCTTTAAAAAACGGCACAACTAAAGACGTTTCTGCAGCTTGCGTACTTGTAAAGTACAATGCAGTTGCAACCACAAGTGCAATTACTGACTGCCAAAAGTACTTCCATTTCGCTATAAGCCCTTTTGGATCTTTACGGATAACTTTTCGGTAATCATCGATAAAGCCGACAATTCCCAGTGAGCCAATTACAAATAACGTTGCCCACACATACTTATTAGAGAGATCGGCCCACAATAAGGTACTTGTAAAAATTGCCGCTAAAATAAGCAGGCCACCCATAGTTGGCGTACCCGATTTTGATAAGTGTGATTGTGGACCATCATCGCGTACTGTTTGCCCAATTTGCATTTTTTGCAAACCACGAATTAGCTTTGGCCCTAAATACAGAGACATAATGAGCGCAGTTAAAATCCCCAAAATAGCGCGCAGCGTTAAATACGAAAAAACATTAAAACCACTAAAATACTGTGTTAAATACTCAGCCAGCCAAACTAACATTATGATACTCCATTGATGGCTTGTTGCTGGCCATTAACTAAATCGGTTACTAATAATTCCATGCGAGAACTGCGTGATCCTTTCACGACGATGGTCGTTTTTTTATTTACTTGATTAATTGTGGCTTGAATTTGTTGCTGCATCTGATCGCGGTTTGAGAAGTGACGATTCGCAAGTGCAAATACATCGCTTGCACACTTACTCAACACACCTAGCGTAAATAGCTCATTAATGCCTTTTTCAAGCGCATATTCGCCAACTTCTTGATGGTATTTACGTGCGTCTTCACCAAGCTCACCCATATCACCCAGCGCTAAAATACGATGCCCTTGCATATCACTCAGTAAGTCAATGGCAGCCTTAACCGATTTAACATTGGCATTGTAAGTATCATCAACCACGGTGAGCATGTCAGACACTTCTATTAAGTTTACGCGCCCTTTTACATCG
>NZ_NTLW01000011.1:0-1249 GCF_002632075.1 Pseudoalteromonas sp. ESRF-bin5
TTTGTATGCTTATTAGCATAACATTTCTTTCTTAATGGGTGGCCAAATTAACTATGCCACTACAAAACTGAGGGCTTTTTCCTCAACTTCAAATGACAACTTCATCCTTGATGTATTAGAAAGCTCTTGTAATTTTGAAAGGTCAATTTTTGTGATTGTAGATTCTTCCGTTTCTGACGGCTGCTCCGAGGTGTATTCTTCTTCTATTGCTTCCTCAGCTTTCCGGCGAATATTCTCAGCCTTACTTAGAGCTTCTTTCTTGTATTTGAAATAATTCTCATCTTTTCTGATTATGGCCGCCAAGTTCTGTAAAAATTCCAGCTCAGTAACAGCAGTTGCAACTATAAAGATAGCGGCAAAATATGTAGCCCAATGAGAAGAAAAGAAAGCTAGCGATGCTACAAGCATAATAGAAAACAACTTAGTCGCATGGCTTCTTTGCTTCAGCAAAAAAGTGATAAATAAGCACAGAATCGACACTATAAGTGCAACAGTACCGATGAAGCTTGCATAATTATCTGGTGGCACGATGTATTCCATTTACAGCCTAACATTTTAGTATTTATGCGACACGCATTTTGTATTGCATAATCGCTTGTTGGACTGAGCCGCTACCTGCTCGGTGTGTCAGAGTTGGTGTTGTTTATGCTATGGGAATTTGCTTTTTGGTGGCTCTCACTTTCCTAGCTAATTTAATCAGCTTAGCTAGTGTAATTTAAGCTTTCCCTGCATTGCTCAGCGCTTTTTATGTATTCATTACACCTAAATTTGGCTAGATTAGCAATTAATAATTGATTTCAAGCAACTACCTAGCAGATCACTTGTTCTGCTTTAGGTAATTTCCGTAGTTCGCTCAAAATCGACCTATAAAGTATTTACGTTAAATGATAATGGGGCAAAGGCAGCATAAGAACACTGCCTGCGCTAAATCAACAATCGGTTTCTCTCGATATTTTAATGGCGTCTTCAATCTCTATTCCCAAATATCTGATGGTGTTATCAATTTTTGTATGACCAAGTAGTAACTGAACGGCACGTATATTTTTGGTTCGAGCATAAACCAAAGTCGCTTTGGTTCTTCGCATTGAGTGAGTTCCATAAAGGTCAGAATCAAGTCCTAATTGCTCAGCCCAGCTCCTGATGATAGACCTGTAATATGAATAGCTTATTGGTTGATTAGAGCGACGTATACTCCGAAACAAATAATCACTGGGTTGCAATTTAACTTCTTGAATCCAATGGATAATAC
>NZ_NTLW01000004.1:0-1195 GCF_002632075.1 Pseudoalteromonas sp. ESRF-bin5
TTCTTGACCCATGCTCTAAGTGTTTCTGGGGTACATCCCAGTTTATCTGAAATCGATACTAGCGCAGCCCAAAGAGAAGGGTATTCATGCTGTTGTGTGGTAACAAGCCTAATTGCACGTTCACGAAATTCTGATGTATAGCGATTTGATTTTTTCATAGTTCCAGTTTCTCAAGTTATTGAGTCTCTGGCAAACACGGGGCGATTCAATTTAGCAGCTACATTAGCAGAATTAGCAAACTCCCAAGCCTTTTTATAGTTAGCCAATTCTTGATATTGTTCAGCGATGGCAAAATTAATAGATGCAATATATTCGTTTAAGTTTGAGCGTTTAGCTAATTTTAATGCTTTAAAATAAAAAACAAGTGCCTTATCAGGATTATTATGAGTGAAATCGCCAAGTGTTTCCCATTGAAAAGGATGATCTAACTTAGTGCACTCATGGGTATCACAAATTTCTTTAATTTGATTATATGCTGCCCACTCAACTTCTGTACTCTCAGCGTTAACAATAATTAATACTAGGTCATGGACTTTTTCATGATGCGGTGGTCGATTCATACTCTATACACATAACAACTTTATCAGAGGACACTTTCCTCTTTTTATGAGCAATGTATGTCCTCTTATTTATTTTTAATACTAATAACAAATCCTGTAACACATTGCGAGTATTAACTTTAAGTCGGATGGGGTTGACCGTAACACTTTTAACAATAGGCAGAAAAGGGGAAAGTGTCCTCACTTTCTGACTTAGGAGGAAAAACGCCATCGCTTTAGTAAATGCAGTAATTAAAAATTTAAAATGAAAACCAAAAGCTTTTTTAAACCATTTTACCACCTCAAAAAATAGCAACGGTAATATAAGTAACTACTTTAAATACAATTGTTTGTGTAAGGCTATTAAAAAGGTAGATTTTTTACCGGTGGTAGCTGTAAAAATGAGGTGATGAAAAGTCGAGGGTCAAATCTTGACTTCAGACATTAAGATTTTTGACTAACTATTTCTCGCTCATTACTGCCCTTAATAACCATTCAAACATGATCAAAGTTTAAAGCTTTGCTTTAAACTAGCCCCCTGTGTCAGGATAGTTGTCGCCTCTAACATTTAGCAGAGGCAAATAAAATGAAACGTCAATTTACACAAGAGTTTAAAGTTCAAGCTGTTGAAAAAGCATTATCTCAATGTGATGATG
>NZ_NTLW01000013.1:0-1208 GCF_002632075.1 Pseudoalteromonas sp. ESRF-bin5
GGCAACTTCATTGAATTCTTTATGTGTATCAAGACCGATAAAAAGTATGCTATGTTTATTCATGTTAGCCTCTGCTGTTTAGTTAATTGACAAACTAATTATGGCTCTGGCTTTGAATTAAGCTAACCCACGAAAAGCGGAGGCTAACACCGTGTGGGAGTCATTATGTCTATGTGAAAAATTCTAAATCCTGACAGGGAGATAAATATGAAGTGTTTTGGACACTTGCAAGTGGATGCAATTGGTTTATGTAAGTCTTGTAGTAAAGCGGTATGTGCTGACTGCGTAATTGATACAGGTCGAGGACTTTGCTGTTCTGATATTTGTGTTACAGAGTTAAGCGAACAAAATCAAATAATTGATAAAAGTAAGCGAATTTATTCCATAGGTACTAAAGCACCTCTTATTCCAACTGGGCTACTAATGTACTTCTTTTTTGGTTTTACATTTGGTGGTTTTGGTGTATTTCAAACTATAAAAAACGGTTCACCCGAGTGGTTTTTGTTGGTAATGGGAACTGGTTTTTTAGTTGTTGGGGTATTAGCTTGGATTAAAAACAGAAAACTGAACTTAAATTGCTAAATTCACATAACAATACGTGCCAGTCGGACAGTTTGTTCCGTAGATCATTTTTGCATATAGCTACGCTAGCAAAAAGAGCCACTCCACAAACTGCCGCTGCACTCTGCGTTATATACGAAAGGGAATATGAAGCATTTATTTTTAATACTAATTTTTGCATTACTTACGGGATGTAACTCGACAAACAGTCATGTCATTTCGAGGCCCGTGATCTCTACAGTTAAGCCTTCAGAATTAATCAATGAATCGAAAGTTCCATCATGGGTTGTTAAAACTACTGAACTAATAGAATCTAACATGTATGTTTGTGATGTTTGTATAGGGCATAAAGTACAGGTTCATATAAATCTAAATGATTCAGGAGAGGTAACTTTTATGAAAGTTGTACGTTCTTCTGGAAATATAGAATTAGCTGACTCAGCACTTCATGCTATAACTAAAACTCAGCCATTTAATATTTCTATGCTTAATGGCGAAGATAAAGAAATAGTAAAGAACATTATTTTTACATTTGTTCCATAAAGCATATAACAAGCCATTGCAGTAACGGGACTGCTAACAGCTTGCTCGGTTCCGCTTCGCTTCACATTTTAGCAAGCTATTATCAGCCCCTGAATGGGGCGTTA
>NZ_NTLW01000301.1:0-4216 GCF_002632075.1 Pseudoalteromonas sp. ESRF-bin5
CCTGTATTTTCAAGTGCTTCAGCACTTAAAATATCGACCGGAACGGGTAAATCTTCAACCGAACGCCCTGCTACACGGCTACCGACAATTGCAATTTTTTCGATTTTGTCTTGAGCAACGTCTTCTGCTGCATTTACACCTTGAGAATTTACCGCCAGTAATGCCGGTAATACTGCTGCACTGACTGCTGAAAGCTTCATCATGTTGTTATCATTCCTGTTGATTTGTTTGAGTTTTATACTCAGTAATCCATTTTGATCAACAACCGCATCGAGCTCAGTCCCCACCAATAATGCCTCCAGCGCATCTAGTTGGGTATAGAATCCATAGACAGAATTTGCTTCATACTCTTTAGCTAACTCGTATGAAAACACCACGGTTTGCTTGGTTTGTTTAGCAAATTCAATTAAGGCTTTGTCTGCTCGCTGCGCTTTTATATCAAATTGCACCATTTGCCCGGTAGTTTGACTTGCGGCTTGCACATTTAGGCTAAACATAGCTGGTGCAAACACACATAAACCACTCAATAAATGCAATTGGTTACTGCGCACCGTATATAAACAGCTGGCAAACAAAAATCCTCTATGGTTTTGTTTCTTTTTTTTAATCTTTTTTTTACGTGCAGGATTTAAAGATGCAACTTTATCTAACATATGTCTGATTTGCATAGCTGCTTCTTATGATTTTGTATTTTGCGTAAGCGTAACTGTGTGTTTACCTTGGCGTTCATGATTAATAGAAAAGTTAGTGTGTAAACTTTCTAGCAACCCAGCCACATCACCTGCTTTGAAAACACCCGCAACTTTAATAGACGCAAGTTCTTCAGACGATAATTTAAAACGTGTAGAAGTATAACGGCTCACTTCGTTTAAGGCATCGCTAAGCGGCTCACCATTAAAAACAAGCATGCCATTTTGCCATGCTAAGTCACGCTCAACATCATCAATAGAGAGCTGGGTAATTGGTTTGGTGATGCTTTTTTCTATAACGGCTTTTTCGCCAGATGTAACTATATTGGCATTAATTTGGCGAATTTTATCTGCGTTTTTGTCAGCTGACTGGTAAGCTTTAAAGTCACTGGCATCCACCGCCACACTCGGATCGGTGATCATTACTTTGCCTTCGGTTACCACCAGTTCTAGATCTGAAGATGTATTACGCTGAACATTAAACACTGTACCCAATGCTGTAAAACTCTTATTGCCAGCCATTACACTAAATGGACGAGATGCATCTTTAGCAACGTTAAAACGCCCTTCTCCTCTGTTGAGCAATAGCTGTCTACGGCCTTTGCTGTAGGCAACTTCTAATAAACTATTTGTATTTAACTGCACAATAGTGCCGTCGGGTAATGCGTAAGTTGCTTGCTCACCCACTTTAGTTTTATAAATTTTAGTGTAATTAACTTTTGCTAATTGTTGGCTGTAACCATTTTCTAAGTTGATTAATAGATAACTACACACCATAAGTGCTGCAAATAAACTGGCTGCAATAGACGTTGAAACCAGCCATCTTTTTTTGGGTTGTTTACTATTACGATGAGGGAATAAATTACTGAGCTCGTTTAAAACAGATATTTCATCCCATAAGTGGGCTAGCTCGTAAAGCGCATCTTGGTGGGCGTTGCTCTGCATCATCCACAATGTAAACTGCTCTTTTTCATCTTTTGATAAGCCGCGTTCAATGGCGCTGATCCAGTTACAAGCTGTTTCTAATATTAAATCTTTTGAAGTAAATTGATGAACATTGCTCATTTTGCAACCCTCTTTACTGTTAACGGATGAAGAGAATTGTCGTGCTTAGTTTTTGCCACTTGGCTTTGATCGTGTTCGCGCATGTAAAGCATGGTTTTTAATAACCCTTTAGCAATGTGTTTTTCAACAGTACTCTGACTAAGCTGCATCTCGCTTGCGATCTCTTTTTGGCTCATGCCATATACTTTCTTTAGTATAAAACATTTACGGGTTGATGGGCTTAACTGCTCTGTTGCTTTACAAAACAGTAAAAAACGTTCTTTTGACGTGTATTCATCTTCGAGCTGCATTGACTTTAGCAACACAGGTAATTCACTGTCGTCGTCTAGCGAATCGTTAAATTTGTTGTCCCACTTAGCAACATGGTTTAATGCTAAATGTTTAGCGGTTTTTAACATGTAACTACGGGTATATTGAATATCTTGTTTTAAATCAGCCTCGTAGCTTTTTATAAATGTTTCTTGCACAATGTCGTCTACATCATCGGGCTGTACTATTCTTGAAACAAAGCGTTTAAGTTGGCTTGAAATATCAACAAATGTTGACGCAAATTTATTCTTTTTGGTCATCCTTAGTAAACACCTGTTGTTATTATTGTTAGCGTAAGATTACGAGTTTTGAATATAAAAAACTAGTTAAATGTAAATTTTTAGTTGTATAAATGTCATATTTTTTTATTAGGAGAATTAATGGGTAAAATTTTAGACTATATCCGACTGAGTTTTTTTGCTTGCGGGCTACTTTTAGGCGTACAAATACCCGCGTTTGTGAGTGATTTTGGCCAAGCACTAAACGCACAATTAGTGGAGGCAAATAATGCAATAGGGCCTTTTCAAAAAGACGCTAAAAAATACTTTAATAACGACCTTGCTAAGTTAATAAAGCACTATGAAAATTTAGGCGATGAAATTGTGGGAGAAGGTGCCAATCATATTCAAACTCTCAGCCAGCGTCAGCAAACTTTGGCGAGGGCTGTTGATGAATTTTCAAACTCGCCTTATCTGTTTACACTGCGTAGCGAGCTTCACACTATAAAACAGCAAGTATGGCATCGTTTTGAAGGGCAAATAATTTTAAAAACAGACTCAATTACCGCAGCAATTATCACCGCAATAATCATTGCGTTTATTGCAGAGCTTACAGGCTTTTTGTTTATGGTTTTAATTAAACGCGTTTATCTGCGATTAATCAGTGCGTGCGAATAACGATTTCATAAAGTCAAAAAACACATCTGTTTTTCGGGTTGTTAAGCTATTTTGTGGCCGTAAAAACCATACAGGGGCATCGCTTTGTGCAAGTACGTTAGGCATCACCTCTACCAATGTGCCATTTTTTAGCTCATCGTTTATTGCAAGCCTAGACTTTATAGCAATGCCGTGGCCCGCAATGGCAGCTTGCGTCATGTTGTCTGAATTTGAAATGGTAAAGCGCGTTTGTGCATTAAACGTGTGAATTTTTTGTTGGGCATCATAAAGCTTTAATTGGCGTTGCCATGGCAGACAGACCCAAAAATGTTTTTCTAACTCAGTGATGGTTGTTGGCATTGAATGCTTTTTTATATAACTAGGCGCAGCACATAATACACGACTGTTATTGACTATTTTACGAGAAAGCAATCCTGAATCATTTAATTGCCCTACACGAATAGCAACATCTTGCGCATCATCAACTACGTTTACAAACTGATCGGTTATTAAAAAGTCTAGTTTTAGATCTGGAAAAGCATGCTCAAATTCATTAAGCCTAGGCATTACATATTTAGAGAAAACCCAAGGTGGCATGGTTACTCTTAATAACCCACTTACCGATGAACTACGTGCGCCAATACTGTGTTCTGCATCACGTAATGCTTCAATTATGGCACCTATGCGGGTATAAAATACTTCTCCCGCGGGTGATAAGCGCACTCTTCTGCTATCTCTAAACACAAGCACAGTAGCGAGCTCTCGCTCTAATTTACTTAAGCGATGACTGACTGTTGCAGGTGATAAACGCTGTTCACGAGCGGCTGCCAGCACCCCTTTATTTTCAACCACAGCAATAAACGTTTCTAGATCACTTAAGCTGTACATAAAAACCCACAATGTCTTTTCAATGTTTAATATTTTCGAATGAAGCTTTCAGTTTTGCAATGTTTATTTAAATACTTAAAACCATATACTTTTGACCAAGTTTAATAATTGATGAGACTAAGCCATGAGTTTAAAAGCACAAATAGATGCATTTAATGTTCAAAAAGAAGCTAATTTACCAGCACACGTTTTAGCATTAATGAATACAACAAACGAAGAATTAATTGCTCAGCACATCCGAAATAACGCCTTACAGGTTGGCGATAAAATAGAAAACTTTATTTTGGCAAACCACCTAGGCAAAAATATAGAATTGGCCGATTTATTAAATAAAGGCCCTGTCGTTGTTAGTTTTTACCGTGGCGCATGGTGCCCTTATTGTAATTTAGA
>NZ_NTLW01000045.1:0-2651 GCF_002632075.1 Pseudoalteromonas sp. ESRF-bin5
TCAACCATATCTTGTAATGATGCAAATGCACGACTGAGTACGCCATCTAATTTAACACTTGGCTGATATTCTTCAACTCTTGACTGTACCGGGGTAACATTATCAAGCCCAAGTTCATGCTTCACGTGCATTAAAAAGCGTACACGCTTACCTAAGCTGTCGAGTAATACAAATTGAGTATTAGGAAGTGCAATAGCTAAAACAATACCAGGAAGCCCTGGGCCTGTACCAACATCAATATAATGATGACCGGGTAAATGAGGTGCAACAACAAGGCTATCCATAATATGCTTTACCATCATTTCTTGAGGTAAACGTACTGAGGTTAAGTTATACGCTTTGTTCCACTTATCCAATAGTTCAACGTAACGAACAAGCTGTTGCTGTTGTTTTTCTGTTAGCGCAATATCAGTTTGCGCTAACAATGTAGTTAATTGTTGTTGTAACACTAGGTGCCCTTACCGTTACGCAGATTTGCGTAATAAGCCTTGCTTCTTCAGATACACTAATAATAACGAAATAGCTGCTGGTGTGATACCAGAAATACGCGAAGCCTGACCAATAGTGTCTGGACGAGACTCTTCTAGTTTTGCCACTACCTCGTTTGATAAACCTGATACGGTTTTATAATCAAACTCTTTTGGTAAGATTGTTTCTTCATGGCGAAGCTGTTTATTGATCTCATCCTGCTGACGCGCAATGTAACCTGCGTATTTTGTATGGATCTCAACCTGCTCTAAAGCCGCTTTATTTGTAAACTCAGATCCTAAGCCTTCAATAGCCATTAGATCATCATAACGGATCTCTGGGCGGCGTAGTAATTCTTCTAAACTTGCTTCACGCGTTAATGGAGCTTTTAATAAAGCGTTTACTTGATCAATAACTGTATGATCTTTGTGAATCCACGTGTCTTTTATACGTTGTTTTTCTTTTTCAATAATTTCCATTTTTTCGTTAAATGCCTGCCAGCGCTCATCGTTAACTAAACCTAGCTCACGGCCTTTTTCAGTTAGACGAATATCGGCATTATCTTCACGCAACAATAAACGGTATTCAGCACGGCTGGTAAACATACGGTAAGGTTCTTTTGTACCAAGCGTTGCTAAGTCGTCAATTAATACACCAACGTATGCTTCGTCACGACGTGGCGTCCACGAATCTTTACCTTGCACTTTAAGTGCCGCGTTCATACCAGCAATTAAGCCCTGGGCTCCTGCTTCTTCGTAACCAGTAGTTCCGTTTATTTGGCCTGCAAAGAATAAGCCTTCAATAAATTTAGTTTCTAGTGATTGTTTTAAATCACGTGGATCAAAGTAATCGTATTCAATAGCATAACCTGGTCGACAAATATGTGCATTTTCAAAACCGGTGATCGATTGCACTATTTCTAATTGCACATCAAACGGTAGACTTGTCGAAATACCATTAGGGTAAAGCTCGTAAGATGTTAAACCCTCTGGCTCTACAAATATTTGGTGTTTGTCTTTATCTGCAAAGCGAACAATTTTATCTTCAATAGATGGGCAGTAACGTGGACCAATGCCTTCAATAACACCTGAGTACATAGGTGAACGATGCAAGTTTTTGCGTATAACATCATGTGTTTTTTCATTTGTGTAAGTGATGTAACACGGTATTTGTTGCGGGTGGTCACTTTGTTTACCTAAAAATGAAAATACAGGTGTAGGTGCATCGCCTGGTTGCTCCTGCATTTTGCTAAAATCAACCGTACGCGCATCAATACGTGGTGGAGTACCTGTTTTTAAACGATCTACTCTAAAAGGCTGTTCACGTAATCGTTGTGCTAAAGCTATTGATGGTGGATCGCCTGCACGTCCGCCTTTGTAATTTTCTAAACCAATATGTATTTGGCCACCTAAAAATGTACCTACGGTAAGTACTACACTAGGTGCACTAAAACGTAACCCCATTTGAGTTACTACGCCGGTTACTCGATCGTTTTCAACAATAAGATCATCACACGATTGCTGAAATATTTTTAAGTTTTCTTGATTTTGTAATGTGGTTTGAATAGCCGCTTTATACAAAGCGCGATCAGCTTGTGCACGGGTTGCACGAACCGCAGGTCCCTTTGAAGAATTTAAAGTACGAAATTGGATCCCGCCTTTATCAATAGCTTGTGCCATTGCACCGCCAAGCGCGTCAATTTCTTTTACCAAATGACCTTTGCCTATCCCACCAATTGCTGGGTTACAAGACATTTGACCAAGGGTATCCATATTGTGAGTTAGTAGCAGGGTATTCATCCCCATACGGGCAGCTGCCAATGCGGCTTCAGTGCCTGCATGTCCACCACCTACTACGATAACGTCAAAATTTTCATGAAAAATCATTAATGGGATCCTACTTAAATCAAACCGGTAAACTTCAAAAGGGAGCGTATTCTACCTAGAAATGAGCAGAAGATAAATGATTAAACTGTGCTCAGATCTAAGTAAGTGATCTCTAATAATATAAAGGATCTTTTAAAGAGATCTTTTAATACTATTACTACTACTGATCGGGTTTTCTGTTGATAAGCTTTAGATCTTGTTTAAAAACATTAAATTAGATCAGATCTAAAGGTGTTAATATGATCGGATCATCCCACAAATAAGCACTGATCAAAAAGCCACTTTATGCACAGGGGG
>NZ_NTLW01000033.1:0-7817 GCF_002632075.1 Pseudoalteromonas sp. ESRF-bin5
AAACTTAAGCCCTTTACTGTATTCAGAAGTTATTTGACGATTAAGTTGGTGAGCATGATTTTTAGCACTGTTTTTACCCATAATCCAGCCATAACCGGCTGCAACAGGTAGTAGTAAAAACAAAAGCTCAATCATAATTAGGTGTCTTTATTAACGTCAAGCTTGTTTTTATTTTTCTCAGGCGCTAACTGTTTTTTCAAACGGTAATTTTGCCACTTTAATTGAGAGAATAGCTTAAAGCTTATAAAACAACCTATTAGAACACCTAATAAAAAGCAGATACTTATTATTACAGCTAAAGGCAGAGTATTACTGGCTATAATATAATTTACTTGTACTAACTGCGGGTTTTGTGACCCTAATACAAATGCGCTAATTAGGCACAGCGCTACCAGAATAAATTTCAATACCTTGAACAAGTAACTACTCCGTTATATTAACTAGGCAATGCTCGCATTGACGCGGTCGCGTAATTCTTTACCTGGTTTAAAATGAGGTACGTGCTTTCCATCTAACTCTACTGTATCGCCAGTTTTAGGGTTACGACCTGTGCGAGGAGCGCGGAAATGCAAAGAGAA
Organism: Pseudoalteromonas sp. ESRF-bin5; assembly: GCF_002632075.1. NCBI lineage: Bacteria > Pseudomonadati > Pseudomonadota > Gammaproteobacteria > Alteromonadales > Pseudoalteromonadaceae > Pseudoalteromonas > Pseudoalteromonas sp. ESRF-bin5. The sequence goes on from NZ_NTLW01000033.1 coordinate 579, forward strand.
ACTACCAAATCCTCTGATCTCTATTCGATCTGAAGAAGATAATGAACCGGCCATTTGTTCTAGAATTTCTTTTACAGCATTTTCAACATCTTTCACTGGAACGTGTGCGTGTTGTTCCGCAAGTGTTTCTATCAATTCTGACTTAGTCATAGCGTTTCCTTAATAAAAAGATATAGGAAGGGCAAAAGTGCCCTCCCAACTAAAAACTAATTATTTATTAGTCTTTTTGTGCATTTGCGAAAGCAGCTGCCATTGCGTTTTCAAACACTGGCTCTTCTTTCTTAAGCTTCTCTAGTACTTCTTTCTCTTCTGCTTCGAAAAGAGCTTTAACAGATAAGCTTAAAGTGCGGTTCTTACGATCAACACCAACGTATTTAACTTCAACTTCGTCGCCTACAGAAACAACAGTAGTTGCATCTTCAACGCGCTCTTGAGCGATATCAGCTACACGGATGTAACCTTCAACGCCTTCGATAAGTTCAACAGTTGCGCCTTTCGCATCAACTTCAGTCACTTTACCTTTAACAATAGCACCTTTTTTGTTTGCATCAAGGTAGTTATTGAACGGGTCAGCTTCGATTTGCTTAACACCTAGAGAGATACGTTCACGCTCTGGGTCAACTTGCAATACGATAGCAGTGATTTCGTCGCCTTTCTTGAATTCACGTACAGCTTCTTCGCCAGGTGTATTCCAAGAAATATCTGAAAGGTGTACAAGACCGTCAATACCACCGTCAAGACCGATAAAGATACCGAAGTCAGTGATTGATTTGATCTTACCAGTAACTTGGTCGCCTTTGTTTTGTAGACGAGCAAATTCCTGCCAAGGATTAGCAATACATTGCTTAAGACCTAGAGAAATACGACGACGTTCTTCGTCGATTTCAAGAACCATAACTTCAACTGTGTCACCTAGTGAAACAACTTTTGAAGGGTGGATGTTCTTGTTAGTCCAATCCATTTCAGAAACGTGTACTAGACCTTCAACGCCTTCTTCGATTTCTACGAAGCAACCGTAATCAGTAAGGTTAGTTACACGACCAGAAAGTTTAGAACCTTCTGGGTAACGACCAGCGATAGCTGCCCATGGATCTTCACCAAGCTGTTTAAGGCCTAGAGATACACGAGTCTTATCTTTGTCGAATTTAAGAACTTTAACTGCGATTTCGTCACCAACATTAACGATTTCTGAAGGGTGCTTAACACGCTTCCACGCCATATCAGTAATGTGTAGTAGACCATCAACACCACCAAGGTCAACGAACGCACCGTAGTCAGTAAGGTTCTTAACGATACCTTTAACTTCTTGACCTTCAACAAGGTTAGCAAGAAGCTCTTCACGTTCTTGTGAGTTTTCTGATTCGATAACTGCACGACGTGAAACAACAACGTTGTTACGTTTTTGATCAAGCTTGATTACTTTAAATTCAAGCTCTTTGCCTTCAAGGTGAGTTGTGTCACGTACTGGACGAACATCAACAAGTGAACCAGGTAGGAAAGCACGGATTGAATCAACTTCAACAGTGAAACCGCCTTTAACTTTACCGTTGATAACACCAGTAACAGTCTCTTGCTCTTCACATGCTTTCTCAAGACGGATCCACGCTTCGTGACGCTTCGCTTTCTCACGAGAAAGGATAGTTTCACCGAAACCGTCTTCGATTGCATCTAGTGCAACATCTACTTCGTCGCCAACAGCAACTTCTAGTTCACCAGCAGCATTTTTGAACTGCTCTGCAGGGATAGCACTTTCTGATTTAAGACCAGCATCTACAAGTACAATGTTGTTCTCGATTGAGATTACTGTACCTTTAACAATAGAGCCTTGCTCTGCTTCAAAACCCTTTAAGCTTTCTTCAAATAACTGCGCAAAATTTTCTGACATACGAATATACGTCTCATATATTAATACCAATAAGCAACCATGCTGCATGGGGTTGTTAAAATAGCACTGGCATCCTGCTGGTGCATAAAATGTGTTTAACTTCGTTTAGGAAGTTTACCTTCAGAGATAGCTGCATCTAATAAAGTAATAACTTTATCAAACACTTGCTGTGCATTTAGCTCGCTAGTATCGAGTTCAATTGCATCTTCTGCAGGCACAAGCGGTGCGACGGCGCGATTCATATCACGGTCATCACGAGCTTGAATGTCTTCTAATAGACCACCTAGTGTAACATCAAGCCCACGCTCATTCAACTCAACAAAGCGTCTACGAGCACGCTCTTGTGCGCTCGCTGTCAAATAGATTTTTAATGGCGCATCTGGGAATACAACAGTACCCATATCACGGCCGTCTGCTATTAAACCATTTTCGGTTCTAAAAGCGCGTTGACGCCTTAATAGCGCTTCACGAACACGAGGAAGAGCTGCTACTTTTGATGCAGCTGCACCCACTTCTTCATTACGAATAGTCGTGGTTACATCCTCTCCCTCTAGAATAACTTTTCCAGCATTAGTTTGGCTATCTACCAAAAACTGCACGTCTAAATTTGCAGCCAGTGGTACAAGTGCCTCTTCGTTATCTAATGCGATTTGGTGATGAAGTGCTGCAAGGGATAAAACGCGGTAAATTGCACCACTATCCAATACATCCCAACCCAACTTATCGGCTAACAAACGACAAACAGTTCCCTTACCAGAACCACTTGGGCCATCAACGGTGATCACGGGCATTAATAACGCCTGCATTTAAACCTCCTGCAATGCACACCTAAATAAACCGCGACATTATACGTCAGTTATTAAAATATATCTGCTATTAGTGTGTAACTTTTTATAAATAGTTATAAAAAGCCTATTCACTCACTGATGCTAATACATTGAAAAACGTAGGAAATGTTTTATAGGTACACTTAGGGTCATTGATTGTTATAGGCTTTCCGCCCACTGCAACCATGGCAAAACACATAGCAATCCGGTGATCATCGTAAGTATCAATAGCGACATCGTTAAATGTTAATGGCGGAGTTATTTCAATAAAATCCTCCCCCTCAACAACTTTTGCACCTACTTTACGAAGTTCTGTACCCATAGCGTAAAGACGGTCTGTTTCTTTTACACGCCAATTATAAATATTACGAATAGCTGTGGGACCTTTAGCAAATAAAGCAACGGTAGCCAACGTCATTGCAGCATCTGGAATGGCATTGGCGTCTATGTCGACCCCTTTTAACTCGCCTTTCCTCACAACTAAACGTTCATCGTACCAATCGATTTGTGCACCGACTTGTTCCATCACCTTCGCAAAGCCAATATCACCCTGAACCGATTTAGCACCCACACCTTTAATTTCAATCTCGCCACCAGCAATGGCTGCGGCTGCAACAAAATAAGAAGCCGATGATGCGTCACCTTCAACCATTATGCGTTCAGGTGATTTATACTGTTGGCCACCTTTTACTTTAAATAGTGAATAGTCTGAATGTTCAACGGTAATACCAAAACGCGCCATAACCCCTAAAGTAATATCAATATAAGGCTTAGACACCAATGTGCCTTTAATTGTAATTTGCGTATCACCACTGAATAATGGAGCTGCCATTAATAAAGCGGTTAAAAATTGACTTGAGATACTGCCATCAATTTCAACTTCGCCACCATTAATTTGCCCACCAACAATTTTAAGCGGTGGGTAGTCTTTGTGCTTTGTATAGGTAATATCACCACCAAGGGCTTGAAGCGCATCAACTAAGTGCCCTATTGGGCGCTCTTCCATGCGTGGCTCACCGACTAACTCATATTCACCTTTAACAGCAGCTAAAACAGCTGTTAACGGACGATATGCTGTACCCGCATTACCTAAAAATAAAGGTTCATTAGGTTTTTTGAACTCACCACCAACACCATGAACAGTTGCAACTGTTCGGTCTTCATTAAGTGTTACTGTTACACCTAAAAGCTCTAATGCTCCCAACATGTGACGAATATCATCACTATCGAGTAAGTTCTCTACAACGGTTGTTCCGCTAGCCAGAGCAGCCAGCAGTAAAATACGATTAGATAAACTTTTTGATCCAGGCAATGTCACAGAGCCGTTAACACGCGATATCGGTTCTAAACGAAGTTGCTCCATTAGCTATTCTCCTTCGCAAAAGCTGCCATGAAATCAACAAGCGCTTGCACGCCTTCAAGTGGCATTGCGTTATAAATACTTGCGCGCATACCGCCTACTATTCTGTGCCCTTCAAGCGCTAATAAACCAGCTTCTTTAGATTGTGATACAAACTTTTCATTTAAGCTTTCGTCATTAAGCCAAAATGGGACGTTCATACGTGAGCGGCAATGCTTGGCTACTTTATTTGAATAAAAAGGAGACTCATCAATAAAATTATAAAGAAGTTCAGCCTTAGCGATATTCTGAGCTTCCATTGCTTTTACACCACCTTGTGCTTCTAACCATTCAAACACTTCTGCAGCTAAGTACCATGCAAATGTGGGTGGTGTATTAAACATACTGCCCTGCTTCGCTTCGAGTGCATAATCTAAAATACCAGGCTTAGCTAAACCTTCACGATCAAGTAATGTTTTGCGCACAATAACGATAGCGATACCTGATGGACCGATATTTTTTTGCGCACCAGCGTAAATTAAATCAAATTTATCTACATCAATTTCGCGCGATAAAATCGTTGACGACATATCAGCAACAATTGGTGCCGTTGGATGACTTGGCACCTCAAAAATTTCTAAGCCATCTACGGTTTCGTTCGGACAATAATGAATATATGAGGCATCTGCAGGTAAAACCCAATCAGCTACATTTTTAATTGAGAATTTTCCATCTGCATCGTTACGTACATCAACACTGGTTGTTGAAGTAAACTTGTTAGCTTCGTCTGTCGCGCTTTTAGACCACACACCATTTTCGCAGTAGATAGCTTTTTTATCTGCTTGATGAAGATTGAGGGGCACTGCACTAAACTGACCGCGACCACCACCATGCATAAATAAAACTTCAAATTCATCACTAATATTCATTAAGCGTCTTAAGCTTGCTTCACATTTTGCAGTTAATGCCAAAAATTCTTTACTACGGTGGCTAATTTCCATTACAGAAACGCCCATGTCTTGCCAATCTAAGAATTCTTTTTGTGCTTTTTGCATTACCGCTTGCGGAAGCATAGCCGGCCCTGCACAAAAATTATATTTACTCATTACCTTTGCCTCATTCCAGTAATTTATACACTCAACATGAAAATATTAAATCCACGCTGTATTAATTTTTTTCAACAACATTAAAAAAAGCGGCCAAGGCCGCTTTTTCAATCTCAATTATTCTGAAGGAGGATTATCATCCACGACTTCATCTATAACTGTATCAACTGTTTCAACGTCTTCAGTATTGATTAAGTCACTTTCTGTAACTTCAATTTCTTCTATACGTTGTAAACCAACTACTTGCTCTTCGTCAATAGTTCTGATCAAAATAACACCTTGTGTGTTACGACCAACTGTTGAAACTTCGTTCACACGAGTACGCACTAACGTTCCGCGATTTGAAATAAGCATTATTTCGTCGTTGTCATCAACTTGAACAGCACCTACTACAGCACCATTACGCTCACTCACCTTAATTGATACAACACCTTGTGTTGCACGACTCTTAGATGGGTAATCTTCAAGTTGAGTTCGTTTACCATAACCATTTTCAGTTACAGTCAATATTGCGCCATCAGTTTTTGGCACGATGAGCGATACAACACGTTGCTCGTCGGTCATTTTAATACCGCGTACACCCGTTGCCGTTCTGCCCATTGGACGAACACCCTTGAAACGAATTTCTGGGTTACCTTCTTCGTCTAATACTGGGTTTCCATTTTCGTCAACAACAGCAGATTCTTCAGCTTCTTTAAAGCGAACAACCTTACCCGCATCGGTAAACAACATTATTTCGTTGGTACCGTCAGTAATATCAACACCAATTAAGCTATCACCCTCATTTAGGTTAACGGCAATAATACCGCTAGCACGTTGACGGCTGTAGGCTGTTAAAGGTGTTTTCTTCACTGTACCAAATGCTGTTGCCATAAAGATGTATTTATCTTCTTCGTACTCACGTACTGGCAGTATAGCGGTAATACGTTCGTCAGCTTCTAAAGGTAATAAGTTTACAATTGGCTTACCGCGTGCTGCACGGCTTGCTAGTGGTAATTGATATACTTTCAGCCAATATAAACGCCCTGCTGTAGAGAAACATAAAATAGTATCATGCGTGTTTGCAACTAAAAGACGTTCAATAAAATCTTCGTCTTTCATTTTTGTTGCAGATTTACCTTTACCACCACGACGCTGCGCTTCGTAATCAGATAACGCCTGATACTTAACATAACCTTCGTGAGAAAGCGTAACAACTACGTTTTCTTCAGTTATTAGGTCTTCAAGGCTGATATCATGCGCGGCTGCGTTGATTTCAGTGCGGCGCTCATCGCCATATTGCGCCTTAATTTCAACTAACTCGTCACGAATTACTTCCATTAAGCGCTCTGGGCTTGCCAGTATGTGTAACAGTTCAGCAATTAAATCAAGCAGTGTTTGGTATTCACTTAAGATTTTTTCGTGCTCAAGACCTGTTAGCTTGTGTAATCGTAAGTCAAGAATCGCTTGAGCTTGTTGCTCAGAAATAAAGTATTGGCCGTCGCGTATACCTAAATCATCAGCTAACCAATCTGGGCGAGCAACGTTAGCCTCACCTGCTTTTTCAAGCATTGCTTTAACATTACCTAATTCCCACGAACGTGCAGTTAACGCTATTTTTGCTTCTGCTGGTGTTGGAGACTTACGAATAAGTTCAATAATTGGGTCAATGTTGGCAAGTGCAATTGCTAGACCTTCTAGCATGTGTGCACGGTCGCGCGCTTTACGTAAATCAAATACTGTACGACGAGTTACTACTTCACGACGGTGAATAATAAACTCTTCAAGCATTTCTTTTAAATTAAAACACTTAGGCTGGTTATTGATGAGTGCAACCATGTTCATACCAAACACTGTTTGTAACTGTGTTTGTGCATATAGGTTGTTTAGAATCACTTCACCTACGTCACCACGCTTTATCTCAATAACGATACGCATACCGTCTTTATCTGATTCATCACGTAGTGCACTAATGCCTTCAATTTTTTTATCTTTAACAAGCTCCGCTATTTTTTCAATTAAGCGTGCTTTGTTAACTTGATAAGGGATTTCATGAACAATAATTGTTTCACGACCCGTTTTTTCGTCTGTTTCGATGTCAGC
>NZ_NTLW01000302.1:0-7795 GCF_002632075.1 Pseudoalteromonas sp. ESRF-bin5
CAACTTACATTACCTAGCAATAACCTTGAATACCTAGACGTATTAAGCGGCGCAGGTTCACTTAAAATAATGGGCTCATCAACAGCAACCAGTATTAATGTTGACGCCACTATTTACACAGCCGATATTGACGATGAATACGAACTCACACTCGTTCAGAGTGGAACCAAAGCAAAGCTTGTTGCCCAAAATACAAGTAATAATGGAATTAGCTTTTACAGCGGTCAATCGCCAAGCATTAATTTAGTGGTCACAGTCCCTAACAACCTTAAGCTAGATATTGATGATGGCTCGGGCGATATAACTATTAACGCCATGACAAATAATATTGATGTAAAAGATGGCTCTGGCAGCTTATCAATCAATGGCGCTAAAAACCTAAACATAGACGACGGCTCGGGTGATATTTCGCTTCAAAGCATTGCCGGCAACCTAGAGCTTAACGATGGCTCAGGTAGCATTACTATTAATAACGTGAATGGCAATGCAAATATTGATGATGGCTCAGGCGATATGAGTGTAAGCAATGTACGTGGTACATTAACTGTTGAAGACGGGTCAGGAAGCATAGCAATACAACATATTAATGGCGCTGTAGACGTTGAAGATAACTCGGGCGACTTAACCATTGAGCATGTTGATGCAAACGTTACCATCGAAGATGGTTCGGGCAGTATTCGTGTTAATCATGCAAAATCATTGACTATTACTGAAGCAGGTTCTGGCGATGTAAGCATTGATAATGTGAACGGCCCTGTAAAATACAACCAATAAGATCAGCTGTATCAAGCTTTAAATAATAAAATGCACTTAGCATGCGCTTAAGTGCATTTCTTTTTAAAAACTTTATAATCCACTAATAGCCAACTAACTCTGCATAACCTTTACCTTTAAAACCACCTTGGGTTTTAATTCGCCCCTCCCAGTAGGGAATACTCAATTGATTACGTGAATCGGGGTTACGCGCTTCAATGGTTATAGGCTCAAACCCCTCAACATTAAGCTGCCATTTAATAGGGTAGGATTTATTACTTGGCGTTGTTTGCGCCGTTTGGGTTGTAAGCTCAGATGTTTTTAATACCTGTAAGGTCACGTCATTATTTGCAATAGCGCGCACTTGTCCATCGGAAGTAATGTGCGATGCACTGCAGTAATCATAACTTTGTTGGCCATTACGAATACAAAATGCCATCAAGCCACCCTGCTTTTTATCATCAGCCTGAATGCTAAACCAGTCCCACCCATTTTGGCTCGGATCAATTAACGCCGAAGACCACTCTCTGTCTAACCAAGCATCTCCGGTTACTTGATACGTTTCACCCGCAAATGTAATGTTGCCTTTGGCTTGTAAAAACGGATAACTGTAATAATAAGAGGCATGCCCCTGATGCGTTTTTTGGCTGTAACCTTGCTCGCCATGCTTTACAAGTGGGCTATTAGCCAGCACCAAATTAGCGCTGTAATTTTCCTGCTGCGCCTTTAAGTTAAGCGGTAAAAATGCTGCCTCTTTACTTGCTAACTGCCAATCATCTAAGCGAGCCTCAAATGGCTGCGCAGTAATATTAACTTGCCCCGAGCGACCATACTTTTCAAACGCATGGTGCTGGGTATCTGATTGCATTGCAAAGTGAGCAAAATAAAGCTGCCCGTTCCACCATGGCGACGTTTCAGTTGCAGTGTTTTTATCATCAACAGAGAGCCTAAATAAAGTCCATTGCACACCAAAGGTGTCGCCATTATCTGCCTTTAAATTAGCAGTAACATACCACCATTCAATACCTTGCTGATGATGCGCCCCATGGTCGCGTGGAAAGCTCAGCCCTTGGTGTTTATTTACAGGTTCACCAAATTGCTGTGCAAATCCGCTATGCATTGGTTTATTTTTACTTATTTGCTCTACTTCTGGCTGGCACGCGCTTAATGTGCCAATAAAAACAAAGATAACGGCTGCTTTTAGTCTATTCATGTAAGTCCTATAACTTGGCGACATTATCGGCAACGGCGCTTCGCGTTAATTTTATTAGCGGTAACGCACTCACAAATAAGGCTAAAATAAATATAAGCACAGTAAAACCACCTAATTGCAGCCAATTAACGGTCATGGCCATGGTCCAACCAAAGGCAATGGGCATTACGTAAGTTAATAATACCCACCCAAGGCAAAGCCCCAAAGGTATAGCCAATAACAAGGTGGCTAAAATAATAAGTGCGGCTTGCAATATTTTTGCACCCAATAATTGCAGTTGAGTCACACCCAACGTTTGTAATACTGCCATAGGCTGCAATTGCCCCCGCCCCAGGGTTAAAAAGCTCACCCACATACCAAATAATGCAATCAGCATAATAAATATATTAAGCGCCTGAGTAACATAAAAAGTTTTACCAAATAACTGCTTAGCAAAGCGCTTAAACTGCTGATTAGCAATGACTTGTTGGCTATCTAATTGGTGCTGTTTTTGAATATATTCGGCTATGGCGTCAACGTCACTATTGGGCTTTAGCCAAAGCGATAAACCATACTCGGTGTAACTTAAGCTGCTATTTAATAGTGCTGTTGTAGTGACTATCACATTTAAACCTTGCTCGCCGTAATCATAATAGGCAGCGCGTACTTGGCACGTTAGTGTATTAATATGCTGCCTTAGGGTTATTACGTCACCAACTGTAAGCGAGTACTGCAGCAAGGCGGGTTCATTCACTAAGCAACCCACAATTCCATTTTTGTTTTTTTCAAATACTGCAGATGTAGGTGCTTTATTGTTTAACAAAGTAAGGTGTTGGTTGTAGCTGGCCGTTGCACCAAATGCCATAACATCAACAGCAATTCTATTTTTAGGTGTTTTAAGCTCACTGTTAGCTGACCAATATACGCCTACTTTTTCAACTTCTGGAAGTTCAGCCAGCTTGGTTCCTAATGCTTGAATGTTTTGATCGTGCCTTACGTACAAATCGGCGCTTAGGCGTTTTTCAAGGTGTGTATCTAAGGTGTCGCTAAAACTGCCAACCATAATTTGCATGCCTACAGCGGCACCCATCGCCATTAAAATAGCGAGTACTGAGCTCAACAATGCAGGTAATTGCACTATGCTGTCGGCTTTTAACCACTGAATAATCGGGTTTTGTGTGGGCCATGGCAGCTTAAATACAGCTTTAACTATCGGTGGCGTAACCACAAAAAAGAGCAGTAGCACACAAACACACAGCAACAAGGCGCCCATTTTGGTATTTGCCGTTAGCGCTAAATAACTGGTTGCTGCAATGGCGAGCATTAACATTGGCCATTTAACACGCGCTAAAACAGTACTTAATCGAGCCGACTGGCTGGCTAAAAATCCTAACAAAACAAAAATATTAAGTGTAAAGCCACTGGCAACCATGCTGCTATCAAGGCTGACTACAAAGCTTCTATCTAGTTGGTAAAGCCCTCGAAGAGTGGCCGATACATCCATAACCAAGGCGTTTGCTAGTGCCGCGCCTAATATCGCACCTAACACAGCCGCAAACAAACTAAGCAACGTTAATTCAATAGCCAGCGCCTTAATTAACGCCGACCGTTGACACCCCAACACCCACATTTGCTGCTGTAAGTGAGCGCGCGCATTGTATGCCAGTTTAATTGCGTTAAAGCTTAAAAACGCACCTACCACATAACCCAACAATGCCAGCGCTTGTAAATTAAAGAAAAACGCCTCCGATAGCGCATCAAAAGCTTGCTCTTGCGCAGCTTCAAGGCGTGCTTGATCGCCTAGCAATGCGTTTAATTTAGCTGCTTGTTTACTATTTAAACCACTTACTTCAAAGTAACTGATCACCCCATTTGCGCGCAGTAACTTGTCAGCAAGGCTAATGTCCACCAGCATGGTCATGCCTAAACCTTGTAATTCGCTTACAGCTAAAGTGCGGGTGGCATCGCCCATGTTTATATTAATACGGCTGTTTTTTAAATTTAGCCGCTGCATTAATTTAGGATCGATATAAACAGTATTTAGTAGCTGTTCAAAACCGGAGTAACTATTGTTTGCTGTTGATGCTGATGCTGAGCTGTCGGTATTTTGTGTAAGCCACTGCAATAAATTGACACCTCTAAGTGCGAGCTTTTGCTGCTTATCGGTTTCAATTACACCTTCTAAAACGGGTTGAACCTGCGTAAAACCAGCGGCCCTAATGCGCGACCACATACTGTTGGGCAACCTGTTTTCACCTAATACAGGGCGTATAAAATGCGTCACAGGGTTTGCAATCAACGCTGTAGTTTGTTGGTAGCGCTTACCGGCCTCCAGGTTTAAACCTTGTATTGCAGTCAGTAATGCCGCACCTAAACTAAAACCAATAAAAAACAGTAATAACAGCCCTACATGGCGGCGATAAAACTGCATATACGTTATTAATATAAGTTTAAGTTCAGCCATTAATTTGGCCATCTTTTAAAAATAGTTGCGTAGTAAATTGATTAGCCAATTGCTGACTATGAGTGACCATAATTAGTATTATTTGCTCTTCTTCACACAAGCTTTTTAATAGCGTAACGATATCGAGTGAGCGAGCCGCATCAAGGTTGCCGGTCGGTTCATCAGCCAATAGTAGCTTGGGCTTATTTAATAGCGCACGGCCTATTCCTACTCGTTGCTGCTCACCACCCGATAGCTGTTCAGGCATCGCTGTTAGCTTATTTTCTAAGCCTAGCTTTTTAGCCATTGTATTTACTTCATCGTCGCTCGGCGATAACCCATTAAGCCTTGCTTGAAAGCACATGTTGTCTTTTACATTTAACGGGCTGAGTAATTGGTAATGCTGAAAAATAATCCCTATTTTACGCCTATAAAGCGCAAGCTCACTGGCACTCAATTCACTAATTTTTTGCTCATTAACCGTAATAGTTCCTGCATCAGGAGACAGTAAACCGGCTAATAAATTTAATAATGTTGTTTTGCCCGAGCCACTATCACCCAGTAAAGCAATGTGTGCAGCGGGTAAAATAGTTAACGATAAATCATTAATTATTTGTCGTTTTGTGCCACCATCTTGGCGTGTAAAAAACACATTATTTAGCGAAATCATAAAAGAAAGGTTATTCCTGTAATAAAAATACGGCCCGTTATATAAACGATACCATAACAGTAATACGGTCACTTAAGCGGAATTTTAATTAATTTTTTGACACATAGTAAATGCGTTTATTTAACTAAATCAGCAACTAAAACCCAAATAACTGCATAGCGCCTAACAGTAACTACAAAAGCTTGTTTTTATTTTTTGATTTATATCTATTTTGGGTACATATTAATATCAACTTTATAAGGATATTAATATGCAACGGACACTTTTAATTATATTACCCACTTTGTTTACATTGGCTGCTTGTGGTTCAGGTAGTTCTGACACAAAGCAAGTCACTCCTCCTGTCAGCACAAATGCGCAACCTGTGGCTGTTATAAGTACTGAACAATCAGAATATAAAATCAATACACCCATTATTTTTAGTGCAGAAAATAGTAGCGATCCTGACGGCGATACACTCACGTACCAGTGGCAACTCAGTAGCATAGATAATCAACAAAACATATCGCTTAATACCAACAACCAACGCACTGTTGAATTTTCGGTATCGCAGGCGCAAGACTACACCTTAGAACTTGTAGTAAGCGACGGCAAAATTTCAAGCTCTGTAGTAAGTAAACAAATTACCGTTACCTCAAACGCACAGCTCATTGCAAACGCAGGCAGCACACAAACCGTAAAACAAGGTGATGTAGTTAAATTAACAGCAGCACAAAGCACCGCGACTAATGCGGTAATTAATAGCTACCAATGGCAATTTACCAACAAACCGACATCAAGCACCACACTGCTTGAAAACAGCACCCGAGTTAACAGCCAATTTATTGCCGATAAAGTAGGCGAGTATAGCGTTAAATTAACTATTACTAACTCAGTTGGCGATACTGCCAGCAGTAACGTACTTATAAAAAGTGAGCAGCTTACTGTAAATTCTGCGCCAAATGCCGTGATTTCGGTTCAAAACAGTACACTTTCACCCAACCAACTCGTAACGCTAAATGGTGAACAAAGTACCGATCCAGATACAAACGACACGCTAAGTTATCAATGGGCAATAACTTCTAAGCCTGAGAACAGCGATCCAAGTTTATCTGATGCAATTACCAAAAATGCAGGCTTTGCATCGAATGAGTTAGGTGATTACATAATCTCCCTTAGCGTAACCGATGAAGGTAACCTAAGTGATACCGCACAAGTAACCCTAACCGTTGCCACCGAAAACAAAGCGCCTATTGCTGTTCTTACAGAACAAACAGACATAACCTTAAATACATTAACTACCCTACAATGCCTGCAATGTAGCGACCCCGATAACGATCCACTAACTTATAATTGGCAACTGCAAGCAAAGCCTGAAAACAGCACTGCGCAATTACAGCAAAATACATCGCCAACTCCTTCGCTTACTGCTGACGTTGAAGGCGATTACGTCGTTACCCTAGTTGTATCTGACGGTGAACTCAGCTCATCACAAGCAACCTCGGTGCTACATGCAAAGGATAATAAAAAACCAGTTACTCTAGTAAGTTACAAGTCTTCAATTAGTGTTAATGAGCAAGTTACTTTAGATGCCTCAGCCAGTTACGACCCCGAAGGCGCAGTTTTAAGTTACCATTGGGAAATAGTTTCGTCGTCAAATCAAGCTGTATTAAGCAGTACAAGTAGCTCAGCCCCCACGCTTAGCGCGCCAGCAGAAGGGCAAGTTGTTGTTTCACTTAAAACCAATGATGGTGAGCAGTTTTCAGACACACAAACACTCACTATTAATGTTACACAAAACGCCAAGCCCGTTATTATGCATACCGGTGATAAAGCTCGCTACAGCACCGTTGGTAGCACCGTTAACTTTGATGCAAGCCAAAGCTATGATCCAGAGGGCACCGCGCTTAGCTATGAATGGGAGCTCTCTATACCAGCAGGTTCATCTGCTAGTTTAAGTAGCACCAACCAAAACGTAACCGAATTAACACCCGATCTAACTGGTAACTATATCTTAACTTTCACGGTAACTGATGCTGACAACTACCAAGCCATTACTCAGTTTTCGGTTACAGCTACTAATTCATCGCAAATAACGGGCAACATAAAAGGGCAAATTACCAACGTGCAACGAACCGCAATTAGTAATGCCAAACTCACAATTAACAATGTGCCGTACACCACAAATAGCGCAGGTCAGTTTAACGAAACTCTTAATTTAGCTGAAGGTGAAAACATAACTATAGCTAGCAACGATCCGCGCCTTGCTAATGCCATCTATAACTCTCCCGCAATTACCCAAAATAACTTTACGATAGACTTAGAACAAAACAGTTTACCCGTATTTCAAAGCGTGGAGGTTACCGTATTTGTATGTCCTGAGTTTACCGGGCCAGATACCATTAACGTAAACTTTAACATGACCGAAACACTGCTAGCCTCTGCACGTTTTGAATATCAATTTAACCAAACTCAGGCACTCGTTTTGCAAAAATCAGGAAGCACCTACCTAGATAGCGAACTGCTTATAGACCTACCAGCAACTGCTAAATTTGAGGTGACGGTAACCGAAAGCAACGTTGAGAACACTTATAATTGGCCTATTACTATTTTTTATTCAGCGTCTGACGATCCAAGATCAGCTATTATAAACATATGTAATATTTAGCCTTGTGTGTGCGTTTTTAAAACGCACACAATAAATAACAGCATATACCCACATAACTCATTGTATTTTATACGCACCTAAGCCATGCTA
>NZ_NTLW01000316.1:0-12607 GCF_002632075.1 Pseudoalteromonas sp. ESRF-bin5
AATAACTGCAAAACCAGTTGCTAAGTAAAAACCGTAACGCACATGACCAAAGTAATCACTGATCATGCCCATCAAAAGCGGGGCTAATGCTGCTGACAATGCGGTAAAAAATAATATAACGCCGGCTACAGCACCATGTTGTTGAACAGGGAAACAGGAAATGCCCTTAGAGTTTAAAGTAGGGTAAACCATTGACATAAATAAACCTGAAAGCGGAAGCAATCCAACGGCCCAATCTACACCGCCAATTAATGTGCCTACATAACATAGTGCTATGCCAAGGCTTAGGTAGGTCATTACGCCTTGCCAGCTAAAGCGATTTAGTAACCATACCGCTATAAAACGACCCGCCGCGCGAAGTATAAAGAATATGGTTAATGCGTAGGTTGCAAGTAATGGCCATGAACCTGTGTAGTCTTGTAATAGTGTTGGCATCCATACATAAATAGCCACCTCGGTTGCTACGTATAGTGCGATAGCCATTGAAAAGCCCAGTGCATAAGGGTTTTTAATCATTTTCATGGTGGTGGCAAGTGAAGCGGGTTTTTCGGTTGTTTTTACAACTGGCGGATAATCTGCGCGCCACGCCAGAAGCGCAAGGATCAAACACATAACACCAGCAATAATGTAAAGGTATGTCCAGCTAACATTTTGAACGAGTAAAACACCTACCAGTGCAGGACCAACAATAGCACCTATTCCAAAAAAGCCTTCTACCTTGTTCATTGTTTTGGTGTGTTCTTCGTTACTGTGTGAAATATCACCCAATAAAGCTAATGCACCTGTTTTAAATAAACCGATTGCCAAACCAATACAGCAAAGAAGTACCAAGAAAAAATTAAAACTAGAACTTACTGCAAATAAAAAACAACTTGCAGAAAAAATGAGTAACCCCAGCATAATGGTTTGCTTTCGTCCAAGGCTGTCGGCTAAAAAGCCTAAAAATAGTCCACTAAAAGCAATTAAAGCCATTGGCGCATAATGAAAGGCACTGGCTTGGGTCATACTCAAGCCAAAGTCTTTTATAAGCTCAGGGATGATCATGCCGACCGCATCAGAGGTCATGGCAAACATAAAAAACATCATGTATGTGAGCCAGCGTATTTGTCGCAACGGATCGCTGCTTACTTGTGTGTGTGGTTTTGTCATTTTATTTAATCCTCGTTAAATGCAGACTAATACGCGCTAAGTCAGTTAGTTACTTAGTGAAGTATTATTCATGCAACGATATTTGTATGTAAAATTTTTAAAAATTACTTGTAAATTCTTACTCTCTAGTTAAAGATATATCTTAATCGATTAAGATTCAACATGGTAATCACACAATGATGCAAAACAAAGTTCAATTGATCACATATGCTGATCGAATCACTGGCCAAGACATTAATGCACTCACTACACTTTTAAATGGATCTTTAAAAGGCGTATTTGGCGGTGTGCATTTGTTGCCATTTTATAACCCAATTGACGGCAGTGATGCTGGCTTTGACCCAATAGACCATAGTGAAGTAGATTCAAGAATAGGTTCTTGGGAGGACATCAAAGCGCTTGGTAACAACCATGATTTAATGGCTGACTTAATTGTTAACCATGTTTCGGCGCAATCTTTTCAGTTTCAGGATGTGCTTGCTAAAGGTAAAGCCTCTGAATTTTGGGATTTGTTTTTAACCAAAGAAGACGTATTTCCAAATGGCATGAGCGACGCAGAGCAAAAAGCAATTTATCGTCCTCGCCCTGGTAGTTGTTTTACACCAATGAAATGTGGTGATGGTGAAACGTATGATTTTTGGACTACATTTACCGATAATCAAATTGACATTAATGTAAAGGTAGAGGCTGGCGTTGCGTATTTAAATAATGTACTCACCAAGTTCTCTGCAAACAATGTAAATATTATTCGGTTAGATGCAGCGGGTTACGCTATTAAGCAAGCGGGTACTAACTGTTTTATGCTAGATGAAACGTTTGGTTACTTAGATAACTTATCTAAGCAAGCAAATGAATTAGGTATGGAAACAATTGCTGAAATACACAGCCATTATCAAACTCAGGTTGAAGTGGCTAAACGCGTTAACATGGTTTATGACTTTGCACTGCCGCCGCTTATTTTACATAGCTTGTTTAATAACGACGTTGATGCACTTTTAAAGTGGCTAAAAATATCACCACGTAACTGTTTAACTGTACTCGATACACATGATGGCATTGGTATTATTGATGCTGGGCCAATGGGCGACAAACCAGGTTTATTAAACGCTGAGCAAATTGATAACCTTGTTGAAACAATGCATGCAAATAGTAATAACGAAAGCCGACAAGCAACTGGGGCTGCAGCCAGTAATGTTGATTTGTACCAAGTTAACTGTACTTATTACAATGCATTGGGGGCTAAAGATTTTGATTATTTATTGTCTCGCGCCATTCAGTTTTTTGCACCAGGTGTTCCACAAGTTTACTACGGTGGTTTATTTGCATGCGAAAACGACATGGAGCTTTTAGCTAAAACAAATGTTGGCCGTGATATTAACCGCCCATATTTAAATGCAGATAAAATAAGCGAATCACTCGATAAGGCCGTTGTAAAAGGTTTAATTGAACTGATTAAAATCCGAAATGAACACCCAGCGTTTTCTGGGGAGTTTTCAGCGCAAGGTGAAGGCAGTATGTGTTGTTTAACATGGCAACTTGGTGAGCAATCTATTTCATTAAGTGTTGATTTTGAAGCAAGAACCGCCCTCATAACGCAAGTAAATGGTGAAGAAGAAACATCGATAAGTTTAGATTCTTTATTGTAACGAATAGAGTTTTGCTTAACAAAAAGCCAAGCTAGTTAGCTTGGCTTTTTTATTAACTGCTGGCACCAATGTCGAGTTCGTAGCTGACTTCTTGTATTTTGTTTTCTTTAGAAATAAATAAGTTTGCAGCAATTACGCCTTTTTCTTCACTGTTTTGATGAATAGTACTTAACCTAGGCACGAACCGTGCTGCTTCATCAATCCCATCAAATCCAACAATACGTAGGTCTTTTCCAATTTTTATACCTTGCTTGATTGCCTCTCGCATTGTGGCGAGTGCAATTAAATCACTCATACAGATAATAACGTTAGGGCGAGGTGAGGCTGATAATACTTCTTTTGCAGCTATATTAGCAAAGCGCTCACTGCTTTCAGGTATGTTCCAAATGCGGTCGTCAGCAACACTAATATTTGCCTCAACTAATGCACGTTGATAGCCACGTAAACGCTGATGAGAAATTGACTCTCCGGTTTGAAACTCGTGATGTTCATAAACGCGGCATAATACGTTTTCATCGAGAAGTCTTAGCCCTAGAATGGCGACCTTATCGTTTATATTGTGCAAAACATGCTTGGCAATTTCGTAGCTAGCTTGTTCGTTATTAATGTTAACCGACGCATTGCGGTTAATGTCAAAATCGACTGTGACGACGTGTTTTGGCGTAGTTTTAAGTTGTTCTACTAATGCGTGGTTACGAGGGCGACCGTAGCAAATAAAACCATCTACAAAATCAACAACACTATTGAGGTTATTGTTACTACCAGAGAACAATAAAACGTTAATATTGTTTTTTTCGAGTACAGAAGTCACGCCTCGCATAAAGCTGCTGGCAACTGGGTCTGATACCATGTATTCAACGCTGTCGGGTAGCACCAAAGCGACAATGTTAAATGTACCGTTTCTTAATGATTGTGCTGCTTTATTTGGGCCAAAGTAACCAAGCTCTTTGCAGGCTTTGAGTATCGCTTCTCGGCGTTTTTCTGAGAGCTGATCTGGTCGATTAAATGCATTAGATACCGTTGCATTAGACACACCTAACTCTTTGGCAATACTTTTTAAGGTCCACCGAATTTGTTTACTCATTAACTACTCTTTGCCGTAAAACTACACTACACAAATTAACATACTGAACTGTTAAACATAATAAAAAGTTTAGGTTTTATCGCTAATATATGTATTGATTTGGCTAATAAGGAGGTTACGTTATTATGTTTGGACGTGTTTTGCACAAAAATTATTAATTAAAGTTCGTGTTTTTAATTTAGGCTTGATTGAATACTTACTTTTAGAGTATTGAGGAGCTAAGCAAATGATTATAACAATTGTTATTTTGCTATGGGCATTATTTATGGCTCGCGCAGTAATTGCTGAATATAAATATTATCAAGCAGTTAAAATGTTTGAGCCTGAAATATGGCAAGCGCTTGGGCAGCCAAAATTTTTAATGATTCCCATAATGTTCGTCTCAGGGGATGGTTTAAATCACTTAAAAGGTGCGACCGATAAAAGAGTGTGTAGGCTTGCTATTAAGCATCGCCAAGCTGGTAAGCTGTTTATATTTTATGTTGTGTTTGTTTTGCTTGCTAGTATTGTATTTTTTAAGTTTTCGTAGTCATTTTCAAGGATGTTTATTGTTATGAAAGCTGTCTCAATGCTAATGTTATTTAGCCTCTTTTATGCGAGTGATGCGTCAGCGTGCTCGGCAAGTACCGCTCCTGAACAAGTAGTGCAAGCGCAATTAGAGGCTTATAACGCACTAAATATAGGTCTATTTGCAAACTGTCACTCGGCAGATATAAAAATTAAAAATAGCCAAGAAGGCGCTCCTGACATTATTGGGCAAGAAAGCTTAATCAAAGCGTATCAGTTTTTAAAAACAGCGCCAAAATCATTTAAAGTGATTCTTGAAAATCGAATTGTGAATGGGCCTGTGGTTGTTGATTATGAGCGGTTAACTAGGCTTGGTGACGGTAGAGATGATATGTTTGCCGTTACGGTGTATGAAGTGCGTAATGGCAAAATTGTTAGCGTATGGTTCCCACCAACTAAATAAAAACAGCTTGCTTAAAACACCTTGAGTAGAGGCCTACAGCAAGGTGTTTTAATGTTACCGCTTAAGCATATTTTCAAAAACCTTTAGCTTATCGTTATAGCTTTTAATGCCAGAAGCATGTAGTAACGCAACCGCACTAAACGAGGCTAGGTTAACTAACTGCTTATGTTGGCTTGTCATTAACTGACTGAAAATTTGGTACACCTTAGTGGGTTTAAACTGCTTGGGGCGTTTAATTTGCCATTGATCAATACCTTCTTTTGGTAATAAACATGGAACATGGCCAGGATATGCTTGCCAAGGCGAATCTAGGGCTTCGGGGAATGCATAGCGTAGAAAATCATGATAAAAGCGATGCTTTCTTACTTGTGACGTTGGTTGCGACAAAACATGTCGAAGTACTTTCCAGGAATAAAAGGGCAGGCAAAAATCCATTTGATACTCGTCCACTTTTTCGAATGGAATGGCTAAATGGTGATGCTGATCGTTAAGTAATAAAAACAGATAGTAAGCTTTTTCAAGAGGAATATCTCCAAACTCTTTTAATGAAGTTACGATATTAGCTTTTAGTCTGGCTTGCATTTTATCAGCGTTATGGATTATTGATTTGGGGATATAAGCAAATTGTTGCGATAAATAAGCGTCAGCAAGGTGCTCAGGTTCTTGTGTTAAAGCCCCTTCGTAAACTTCATCTGAGTAGTAAATAACACCCAGCCCAACACTTCCACCATTGCCAGACCATGCTAAACGAGGACGTGTTACTTTAGGGTGGTCTGGATGTTTGCCGTTTAACCAATGCTCGCCTAGTCTGTCTTCAATTGTTTTTGCCTGCGTATCGTTAACACGAATAACATCAAGCTCAATTTTCTGGCTTTTTGCGAACGCTGTTGCGCAGTATAAGTCTTGTGTTTGGTGCTGTGAAAAATTAAGGGCGGTGATGTTTACATTTTGTCTTTTAAGTAAACACGCAATCAACCTTGAGTCTAATCCACCCGATAGCGTAGTGAGCACGTGATTATCGTTATCAATATATTTGTTTACATTGTTAGATAGGTCTTGCTTTAAGCTATGCAGTGTTTTTTCGTAATTATCATTATTTTTAGTAAAGCTGCACCAGTCAAAATACTGTGTTTTAGTAACCCCGTTAGATGATGCTTCTAGGCGAGTTCCTGGGCGAATACACGAAATTTCGTTGTAATGGGTATTCTCAAATAGGTAATACCCAAGTGTTGCATATTCCATCATTCCTTCGTGATTACAGGTAAGTGGTAAGCCTAAGTTTTTGAGTATGCTATATTGGGTACTAAAAATAAAAGCACCTTCATAATACATATAATAAAAAGGGCGAACCCCAAGGGAATCGGTAACTAAGTTTAATACATTCGTAACCTTGTTATACCGTGCCATACAAAAAACACCTTCACATTCTGTAAGCATTGCATTGGTATAATGTGAGTTTAGGGTGTTTAAATCATTATTTCGGTTCGCGCTTAAAAGTGGGTGACCAACCAGTGTTGCAATATGCGAATCTGTTTGCAAAAAAGCATGTGGGCCAAAGGTTTCATAATCTAAACTAGCTAAGTAAAGAGCCTGTTCATGTACTTCGTTTATTGTGCCACTGTTTACTTTAGCATCTTCAGCTTTAAATTTATTAATAATAAAATCATGATGTTGAGTTAGCCCAGATGCATAATAAATTCCAAAAAATTTCGCCATAACCCGTACCTGTAATTCGTTTTGATATTAATTAGGTATCAAGGTTTGTACCAAGATTAATGAAAATTTTTTTAAAGAGACGCCGTGCTAACTTTTTGCTTTTTGGGTACAAATTAATTGCCTCACAACACAAAATTATATAACGTATTAAGGTGCATACATTTTATAAAAGTAAATTTATCAATCAGCAGGAAAACCGAATGAACAATGAAATACTCAAATCATCTACTGCTACGTACCAAAGCGGTGTGGCAAAAGCCGATGGTAAATTTTATGTAACGCAAGGTGAGGTACGTTTTGAGCCATACAATGAACGTGCTGGTTTAGGACCTTATACTTTAACACGCAGCGCAATCGTAAAAATTGAAAAGTCAGTAGGTACAGGTGCTGGCATTTTACCACTAACAAGCGATGCAATAACAATCACCTTAGAAAATGAAGATACTTATGATTTTATTATAGCAAACCCCGATGAATGGATTCGTTTACTCAAGCATTAAATGATTAGGGTCTGTTGACCTTTAGGTTAAATTTGCAGCAGTCTGTTTGGTATCATGCAATGTCTCTATTGGACATAATAAAAGATCAACCCGAAATATTTAAAGTACTTAAAGCTGTAGCTGCGGGCATGGCTTTATCGCTTAAAAGTGGTGATCCATCTTATGTATAACGAGAGTCTACTACGCTAAATATCCTACCAGAAGAGCCGTTAGTGAGTGACTTTAAAACCAAGGTGTTTGTTATAGTGCCGCCGCAATGCGCTAGTGCTTGTTTAGATGCGCTTGATAAGTTTAAGCTTTTTGAAAATACCACGTTGTTTGGTGCACCCAGTAGCGCTGACTCGATGTATATGGAGGTACGTTTAGCCGATTTACCTTCAGGCTTAGGTAAAGTTGTAGTGCCAAATAAAGTATATGTAAATAGAGCGCGAGGGGCAGGTGATTTTTACAAGCCAGATATTGCGTATAACGGCGTTGATTGGACAACGAATATACTATTAGAGCAGATTAAGCGCATCCCATAGCTCAAAAATAAAAAACCGCTCTTAGAGCGGTTTTTATTTGGTATTTATTTAAGTTTAGTTACCCATTGAGTATCTAAAACCAAATGCATAACGCGGTCCGTATTGTGCAGCACTTAAGAACTGGCTTTCAAAACGACTGAACGAACGCTCTGTCTCGTTTGTTAAATTAACGCCTTCAAAGAATACGGTAGTGCTTTCATTCACTTCGTAGTTAACGCTAATGTCCCACTGTAAATATTCTTCAGCATATTGTGGAGGAGCCGTAGCACCCGAATCTGGTAGGCCTTGCGCAATTAGGTATTCATCACGCCATGCACCAGTAATTTTAACTGATAAGCCATCTTTTTCGTAAAAACCTTGTAGATTGGCAGAATCACTCAGGCCAGCTAATACAGCTTGAGATGCAAGGTAATAGTTGTCGTACTCTACATCACCGTCAACAATAGTGGCATTAAAACCAGCGCCAAAACCTGACTCGCCGAATAAGTGCTGTATCGCAAACTCAACACCATTTACTTTACGAGAACCTACGTTTTCTGGTGAGTTGATTGTCCACTCTATTAATGGATCAGTTGCTGAGTCAGGAAGTACACGGTTGTTTTCGCCAATTCCTACACCATTTGCCACAATCTCATTATAGATAGCAGAGTCAGTTGCCTGCTCGCCACGTCCTTCAATTGCGGTTACTGCATTATTCCAGCGTTGACCTAAATAAACATCATGCAGGCCTTCAAACGTGGTTGTTACTTGCGTGTTATCAATCCAATTATCTACATCTTTCCAGAACATACCCACTGCAGCGTAGCTACCTTCATTGTAGTAATATTCAAGGCTAAGATCGAAGTTTGTTGATTTAAACGGTTGTAAATTTGGGTTACCACGGCTACCGCTTCTTGAATTTAACTTAGGTGACGGTGTTAAGCTTAAGTTGCCAAGCATGTCGCCAAGGGTAGGGCGTGTGATTGTTTGGCCCCAAGATACACGTGACACTAAGTTATCAGAAAGGTCGACTTTTACATCTATCATAGGTAGAAGAAGATCGTAATTACCTTTGTAATCAACCTCAACTAATTCGCCGCCACTGGCAAATTCAGTTAGCCACTCAGAACCACCTGCCCAATATACTTGCTGAGCAACACGGCTTTTAGCTGGGCTTACAATGTCAGTTTCTTCGTAGCGAAGGCCTAAATTTACAAAAACATCGTAGTCGCTAACGTTAAACACCCAATTTGTAGACAGGTAAACACTGATTGTTTCTTCTTCTACTTTGTTAGTTGGGAAGCCATCAAAGGTGCCTATTTGGTAAACATCACTGCCTATTACGTCTTCAGTTAAAAAAGCGCTTTGGCGAGCAAATGCTTCATCAAGATCATAAGTGTAAGCATAGCCTGGCGCTACACCGTTAGGACCAAATGAAAACTCGTCAAGAAAGCCACTTAAATCAACTCGCTCGAACATACTATCTGGGAATATCTCAGCAAATGTACCGTTATTAAAGCCTGGTGCATTGGCATTATTAGAGCCACCCCAGCCACTAAGTGTTTGCTTAGTGTATGCAGCACCAAATTTTACTGTTTCTAAACCAATGTCAGTGTAAGTAAATAGTTTACCGTCTAGTTGTACTTGAGATACTTCTGATTCACCGGGTGTTCTTGTAAATATACTAAAGTTAGAGCCAATTTGGTTTGGGTCAACTTCTTGCGTGCCGTTATTCCAATTTACATTAAAACCAGGTACGTCACCTTCACGGAAAGAGTACTCTTTAGTTGAAATGTCTGCCGAGCCTAAAATGATTCGTGCGTTAGCGCCTAAGCCAGGATCTTTACCATTATCGGTCGTTGTTTTAGATGTATGCGCATCAAAGTTAAAGCTCAGGTTTTCGGTTGCTAACCACTCAACGTTAATACCTGTTGCTTTTGAATCTACTTCTGATGTTTCACGAAATGCAGTAAAGGATGCATCGTCACCTGCAGAGTTGTAATAAACAGCTGTGCCATTTTCATCAAGTTCATAAGCATTGGCATTACCACCAAACGATCCGTTCCAAATACCCCAAGACAATGAGTTATTCCCGGTCGTTGCTTGTGAAATCGTATGATCAAGCGTAAAGGTTAGGTTATCTGTTGGCGCAAACTGAAATGTTGCTTGCGCATTTAAGCGCTCACGTTGAATGTCATCTTTTGCAAAACTAACTTCTTGCGGAAAGAAAGCGGCTGAAACAAATTCACCATTTTCCCCAGCGTTTGGGTCAAAGAATTGTTTAGCCGGGTTACCTTCAGCATCCATTGGGCGGTTATCAACAATATTAGCTGCATCAACCGAGAGATTTGGATTAACTAACCAAGAGCGAACATTTGCTGCTTGTCGTTGAAAATCACGACGATGATATGAAAAGTTAGCCGACACACCAAAACGCTCGTCATCAAAGGTATTACTGTAGATACCTGCAATTTCAGGTGTTACTTTATCGCCTTCTTCTACAGATGTATCGTGAATACCTTTAGCCATAAAAGAAAAGCGCTCACCAGGCTTTTGTAATGGTTTTGCGGTAACAATATTTACAGTTGCACCCAATCCACCGGTTGGTGTATCAGCGCGTGCAGTTTTCATTACTTCAAGTGAACTTACACCTTCTGATGATAAGTTTTCAAAGTTAAATGAGCGTGTAAAACCTGTTCCCGCCATTTGGCGACCATTAAGTGTTACCAAGTTAAACGATGGACCAAAACCACGAACAGTAATTTGGCTACCTTCACCGTTTGAGCGGCTGACAGATACGCCAGTAATTCGTTGTAATGATTCTGCTAAGTTTGTATCTGGGAACTTACCCATTTCTTCAGCTGAGATGGCGTCAACTACACCAGAAGCATCTCGTTTTACATCCATTGAACGGATTAATGATCCGCGAATACCTTTTACTTCAATGATTTCTAGTTCAGGCTCAGCAGTATTTTCTTCTGCTGCATAGGCTAAATTAAATGTACTTGCAGCGATGATAAGTGACACAGAAGCTGCTAACTGGCTCTTTTTAAAAGTGAATGTGTTCATAATTGCTCTGCTTTTCTAAATTTATTACAGTTAGTGGATGCCTATTTAGAGGCACCTACCATTCAATGGTTGTTCTACGGGTTTGCGATAATTACGTTATCGATACGATAAACCGCGCCTTCACCCGTACTCCATGCTGGGAAAACCATTAACACGTTGATATCACTGATGTCTAAACCGGCGTCAAAAAGTGATTGCAATGTAAATGTGTACGTTTGCCATTGACCAATAACCGGTACTTGACCTTCAACACTTTCTGCAAGAGGAAGCTCCACTGCAGACGCAGCGCCAGTTGATTCAATTTTAAATAACCATTGAGCGTCTGTTGCGTTTGGTGGAGTCACCATTTTCATTTCAAATTGTACAACCCCATTTGCAAGGATAGACGAGGCATCAAAAGAAACACCTTCATCGGCTAAAAAGCCCATAACAGTTGGCGCTGAACCAATTACAAATTCAGCAACGGTACCGTGATCGCTATCGTCTGTTTCCTCAGTAGGTGTTGAACCACCACAACAATCCCATATGCTCCATTGCTCTGCAGCAGTATCTTGGAATATTGTAATTTCACTTCCTGCAGTAGATGCTGCACTTGGGTCATAAATTTTAGCGTTATCTACACGGTAAACTGCGCCTTCACCCGTGCCCCATGCTGGGAAAATCATGACAACATCTATCGCGCTAACATCAAGGCCTGCACCTGCTAGGTCGGCTAAGGTATAGGTATAAGTTTTCCATTCACCTGCAACTGGCGCGTCACCTGCGTCTGTTAACGGAAGCTCTACTGCTGAGTCACCCTCATTTGATTCTATTTTCATTAACCAAGTTGAGTCAGGGTTGTTAGGGTTTGACATTACTTTTAGTTCAAACTGCAGAACGCCATTTTCTAAAATACTAGTCGCATCGAATGGTGTGCCGCTTCCGCCTGCAGAAGTGCGTGTGTTAAAGCCCATTACTGTAGGCGCTTCACCAATGCTAAATTCTGCAGTCAAACCGTGCTCTTCGTCGTCTAAAGCTTCAACTGGGGTTGAACCACCACAACAATCCCACATAGGCCAATCTAAGCTTTGTCCGTTGTCGAATAAAACAACCTCAGGAGAAGCACCCAAGTCACCTTCAATTGCTACATTAGTAATAAGGTACTCAGCACCTTCACCTGTTTGCCATGCCGGGAATACCATAAGCACATCAATTGCGCTTAAATCTAAGCCTTTTTCTTGAAGTAGTGATAATGGGAAGGTATATGTTTGCCATTGACCAGTTACAGGTGTTACACCTTCATTGCTTTCACTTAATGGTACGTCGCCTGTATTTGGGCCACCGTCACCTGCCTCTGCTTTAAGTATCCATGTAGTATCTGACGTTGGAGGCGTTACCACTTTCATGTCAAACGTTAAACGGCCGTTTAAGTCAAGTAATGGGGATGCATCAAATGGAGACGATGTTCCTGTAAAGTCGTCTGGAAAGTGACCACCGCGCGTAGAGAAGCCAAGCACAGTTCCGTTGTTATCATTTATATTAAATTTAACAGCGTCACCTTTGTCTGCATCAGTAATAACCTCTGGTACAGTGCCGCCACAACAATCCCATGCAATCCAGTTAGCGTCTAGGTTACCGTTAAATACATCAAGGTTTCGGGCTACGCCGTCGCTTGGTGGGGTAGGTACAGGTGCTGCACCTTCTACAAGTGCGTCGTCTAGGCTGTCGTAACCTGGGCGAACTGTTTCACAACCTTTGCCTGTGCTTGGGTTTGATGCACATTCGTATACTCGAACGTAATCAATTTCAAAGCTTTGGCCTTGTGCAAATGCGTCTGCATCAATACCTAGGTTGTTAACGTTTTCAGGCCAATCTCCACCCACTGCATGGTTTAATATAAGGTAGAAATCTTTATCGAAAGGGGCGTTATCCCAATGTGTTGTAAGTTCGCCGCTTCCTTGTTCAAAGTATTCCGCAAACCAGCCTTTGTG
>NZ_NTLW01000155.1:0-11616 GCF_002632075.1 Pseudoalteromonas sp. ESRF-bin5
ACTGTATTTACTGTTTTGTGTATTGGTTCGCGTGCAACAAACACCGTTGAGTACTCAGGTAAATCAATGTCGACTTTACTAGTACAAGGCAATATAAAGCAGCACCTTCGCTTTGAGCCTAGCGAGTTTTGGACCACCATGAGCAAATACCAAGATATGACTCGCCCACATTGGGATGCTGATTTAATTGTTTGGCCTGAAGCCGCAGTTCCTGAAATAGAAGCCCTTGCCGACAGCTACTTAGCTGGGCTAGATAGCGCAGCCTCATTTAATGAAACCGCCCTTATTACGGGCATTGTTGACTACCAAATCGATACTAAAACCATATTTAATACACTTATAGTGTTGGGTAACAAAGAGCGCGGCGATGAGCACGGCCATTATGAATACCTCAGTAAAAATCGCTATCAAAAACACCAGTTACTGCCGATTGGAGAATTTGTACCGTTTCAAGATATTCTGCGCCCAATCGCGCCTTTGTTTGATTTACCTATGTCGTCGTTTACGCGTGGCGACAGAATACAAAACAACTTGCGCGCCAATGGCTTTAATCTGCTCCCTGCTATTTGTTTCGAAATAGTATTTGCCGATTTAGTACGTGGCAATTATAAAACTAACTCAGATATATTATTTACTGTCAGTAACGACGCGTGGTTTGGTCAATCAATTGGGCCATTGCAACACATGCAAATTGCCCGCATGCGTGCCCTTGAGTTACAACGCCCGCTGGTACGTGTTACCAACAACGGTGTAAGCGCCGTATACGACCCGCTAAGCAATACACAACAAACCATGCCACAGTTTGAAGCCGCTGTATTAAAAGCCGATGTAAAATTGATACAAGGTAATAGTGTGTATAGCCAATATGGCAATGTGTTTGTATGGGGAATTGTGACGTTATTGGGGATTGGTGGGACTCTAATGCGATTTAAAAACTAAAAGTACTCAATATTTATGGGTCAAATTAGAGAATAAACTTGTGTGAACAATTCATATTTAATTTTATTTACATTGAGTTACATATTATAAATTTATGTGTTTTAGTCTTATTTCATATTAGTTACTATCAATATACTAATAATAATTAAAATATTTATGAAAAAAGTAATAAGCATAGCAACCTTAGTCATATTATTGTTTGGCTGCGCTAATTCAGCTAAAAGTGACCTATCAAGGCTAAAAAGTAATCCCGCCTGCTGTACCAACTTAAGCGACATTGCATTTGCAACACAGCAAATAAACAAGCTGACCTCTTTTGATTTGAAAAACCAGCCTATTAGAATTTTTAATGAAGCCAAAAGCCCATTCATTGCAATTGAAAAACCAAATAATAGTCGCTTCGCTCAAGTTTTTAGTTACGCCAATGGCGCATTTGTTCAAACAGCAACGCTTGTTTACCCTGAGTTAATACTGTTAGATAAATCAAAGCAGGTTATAAAACACCTTAAACCTTATGAGGCGTGGGAAAATGGTTTACCAACAACATTAGATTTAGCTGGTAACCTATATTACAAAACTCAATTTACTCTACCAGAGGAAGCCAAATACTTAATTTTTTATACTGATAGCAGTTTGAATAATAAAAAAACAACAATCAATTGGCGCTCACAAGTTGGTGGAAGTGAATATAGGCAACTTACCCTTACATCGTTCGCTAAAATTGGTATCAAATTACTTTAATTTTCAGGAGTTTTTATGAGATATATTTTTACCATTATTATCCTTGTCATATTAAGTGGATGTAAATCCTCACCCAACTACATGAATACGGGACAACTAAAAGCAAATTATCAGGTACTTGGATTTGGCGGTTTTTATGTTGAAGAAGATCTCACTTATTTTGAAAAACAATTAAAAAACCATTATAAAGCGCCAATAAAAAAAGCACTTGAAGCGCGTGGTTTTAAAGTAGTAGACGCCAGCGAAGTTTATACGGTATTTAATCAATTATTAGATAACGCTGAGAACTTATACGACCCGCTTACAGGACAAGCAAATGAAAACCTACGTAATGAACTCTGGAAAGAAGCGCTTGCCACTACAAAAACAAACCTCGGTGTAAATGCTTTTGTGTTTGCAGGTGTTGATACTGTACGCGCACATTTTACAAACAGTATTTTATTAGGCCACGTAGCCAAGTGGTATGGCCAAGAAGAGTCTTACCTTGAAGGTGGTGCCGATGGGGGTGATATATTCGTATCGTTATTTCAAAACGAACAAGGTTATGTGCCAGGAAGCAGAGTGTATATCAGAATTAGAGATGAGAAAGACACACTCTTAACTATGGGCTCTGGGGGTATTGAGTTAGTGGCACAATTTAACAGTGATGAAGAAATTATTGTGAAAGATGCCGATAAATTATTTAAAGACCCTGCAAAATTGGATAGTGCATTACAGTTCGCATTAAAAACAATCGACACTTGGAAGACGAAAAAATGATTAAACACATGGTTGTCATCATCGTTTTACTCAATTTAGTCGGTTGCAAACTATTTCAATACAATAGCGACCCTAAAGTGATAGCGAATGGAATTACAATCGCTAAACCGGCAACACATAGTAACCTAGCCTATATATGGTTACCAACAGCCAATACCGGTAACAAAGCACTCTATAGAGAAGCATTTGATAATAACGTAATTAACTTTTCAAAAAAATATAACTTAACTAACCTAAACCCTAAAGTTCAACCCATGTTTGATAACTTTATTATTGAACAAGGCGGTGCTTTTAACACAAAAACAGGCAAACTCGAATCAGAACGAGTGCAAGCAGCTATACAATTTACGTTTAACAGCATTAAGCAAACGTATCCAAATATTGGCAATTTGCTGGTTATCCACCCAAAAGAAAATTCAATTAAAATAGTAGATGGCACTGCAACTTGGAATGGTGTTGAGCAGCACGTATTGACAAGATCAAGAGACTCAGTCGAATTCAGGCCTGCAATTAGTATCGCCTTACAATATTATAATGACGTTGAAAAAAATAATTTTCATGAGGTTGGCCTAGATCTACATGCCCCTGACTTAACTGATAACGATAAATATGAGCAAATACTTAAGCATATTTTAACTCCTATTGTCTTGTTAAATACAAAAGTAAAATAGTCTTCGATCGCCCAATAATTAACTAAAACTTTAGCTAGTTATTGGGCTTTAATTTATAGTTTTTATCGATTCTCAATTACAACTGATTGTTGAAGTAATTTTCTCAATCCATAATACCAGCTAAGTGCAGCAACGGTACCGTGTGTTTCGTTTTCAAAGTAACGCTGTTTCACTGTTAATTTTTTACTTGGGTGATTCCTTAATTTATCTGCAAACGCTAATCCCCACTGATAATTTGTTTTACCTATATCACCAAATGCTGTGGCGTTATTCGCAAAGGTAAAATACACATTCCCTGCCATCTCTTTATTTTCAAGTTGATTATTTTTAAAGTAACGGTTTAAATAATTATTATCCCAAATGTAGGTAGCATCAATTATTAAGTAATCTGTAAATAATGTGTGATTAGTCAACAGTACGTAACTTGCAAACAAGCCACCAAAAGACTCACCAATTAATACCCGTTTAGTTGATGTGCGGTAATTTTGATTAATCAGTGGAATAAGTTCTTTTTCAAAAAATGCACTGTAGTTTGCGGCATTGCCGATATTTTCAAACCTTTCTAATAATTTTCCGTTAAACGTCCAGTCAATATTGGTTGGGGTAAAGTCGCGCTCTCTTATTGCGTTTTGGCTGTTAGGAATAGCTACAATAATTGCTTGCTGTATTTGCTGCTCTAAACGCTCTGTACTTAGCGCTTCCACCAACCCTGCAACTGCTTTTAAATGTGTGCTATCACCATCAAGTAAGTAAACTACAGGGTATGTTTTATCAGTATTTTGGCTATAACTAGGTGGTAAGTAAACGCTATAAAATCGCCTCTCTTTTAAAATTCGAGACTCAATATGGTTATTCTTTGCTAACACAAATGACTCGGAAGCACTTGCACTGATTGCAAAAAATAAAGTGATAATCGTCAACATTAAAAACTTCACTAGCGTACCTATTACCTATAACTATTAATTATTTAGCTTTTACGGTTTCTTCTATTGTTTCTATATTCACAATTTGCTTCACGCTACCTTGTATAACCACAGTCGCTGATATTTTATCTTGAATGGCTTGCCTGTTTGGGTCCCAATATACTTGTAAAAAGCCTAGCAACCCAGTGGCAAAACCCGCGCCATAACCACCGTAGCGGCCAAAGCAATCAAGCAAACCAAGTGGTTCGCCATTTAAGGCAACAACACGTATATTACACACCTTCTTACCGGGAGTTTGGCCACGCCAAAGTAATGAAAATAGCGTAAAGTAAACAGCAGCCCACCCAAAACCTAAGCCTAAGTCTTGAATAATACCTTTGCCCCACTGCAAAATACTGTTTGTAGTTGTTTGCGCAGGTTTTTCTTCTATTAACTGTGCAGACTTTATTTCGTTATTTTCACTGAGCACTAATAATTGTAAAAGCGCTCTAGCAAGTTGTGGGCTTTGAAGGTCGTCCATTTCTGCTAACTTGGGTACTTGCCTTATTAAATTATCAAGCGCATTTTGTTGGCAAGATTGCTCACACCTTTCGTCTTCTACTTTAATTAAATAGGCATTTACTCGGTGTTTTTCTGACTCAGTAAGCTGTATTTCGTCTTCTATTTTTACACCTTGAATAACTGAGCCGATTTCACTGTTATCGTCTTCTAAGTAGTCTATGCCAATTGAAAGCACAGCAAGAGCGCTTACAAATAAAATACTCGCTGCCATTATTTTTAATATTCTTCGCCATACACTGGACATTTTAGGAAGGTATTGCTGCGCAGTGCCTTTATAAAAAGCCATAGCAGCAACAAACGCAATTAAGGTGGCGCTAAGCTTTGCAGCTACAAATATTAGGGCAACATCTATTACTATTGCTAAAGCTCGTTTAAGAGGTGTTGCTAGAGGTATGCCTAACAGAGCGTTATCAATCTTAAATGCATAAGGGGTAATGACTTCTCTAGTTTCGGTTTTAGATAATTCTAATTGTTCTACTTCTTTTGCTTTCATTTTAATTCTTGTTATTAAAATAGGTAACGCGTTTAACTTACGCGCTTTTTATTTTTTGCTCAAGCTAATTCAAACAAGCGCTATTTACTGTTTGTTGCCTTCAAGGTGAAGGTTAAAGGGTGAGCGGGACGCAGAAGCTTTACTCGATTTTTATTTAGTCCACTAGGTTACAAACTTTGCGCAGCGACTAAATAACCCTAGATTCCACATATTTTATCCTTAAAAGCCAGCAAGCCCTGCGCGTTATTAATAAATTAGTTTAGGTTAAGTGAACAATTTATATGTGTGAGCGTATTAGTTAATCAAAGCCTTTAGGAGCAACCCAATGACCACTAAACAATTAGCCTCTCTTTTTATATTTAATACTTTGCTGCTAAGCGCAGAGGTTAACGCCAATCAGCGTTGGTACGTTGTAAACGATTCGGTCATGGGGGGCGTGTCTAATAGCCAAGTAAGCCATACAAAAGAGGCATTGGTATTTGAAGGTAATGTATCGCTTAAAAATAACGGAGGGTTTGCTTCTATCCGCACTGAGCTCAACACACAGGGTCAAAACGCAAATACTATTCATTTACGTGTTAAAGGTGACGGTCAAACGTATCAACTAAGGCTGCGTACATCTAACTACCTTGATGGACCTGCGTATACATACTCATTTAAAACAATAGAAAATGAATGGACTAACATTAATTTTACCGCAAGCGATTTTACGCTTACTTTTCGTGGTCGTACGCTAATGCAGCAACCGGTGATTGATTTTAGTGATATTAGACAACTTGGTTTTATGATTGCAGGAAAACAGGCGGGAAAATTTAAGCTTGAAATAGCACACATTGAATTTGCAGGTTAGTACGTTATGCTCACTTTTAATCGGTTAAAAGTGAGCAAACACAGTAACTTTACGACTCTATTGCAAGCAATTCTACTTCAAAAATAAGCAGTGATGCCGGTGGAATGCTCCCTACCCGCTTTTCGCCATAAGCCAATTGGTGCGGTATATAAAACTGAAATTTGTCTCCCGGGCTCATTAACTGTAACCCCTCGGTCCACCCTTTAATAACTTGGTGTAAACCAAAGCTGATAGGTGACTTGCGCTCTACTGAGCTATCAAACACAGTTCCATCGATGAGTGTACCGTGGTAATGCACATTGACCATACTTGTTGGGCTAGGTGTGTTGCTGTTTTCTCCTTTGTGCATTACTTTATATTGCAGGCCAGATGCAGTTTCTAATACACCATCTACTTTAGCGTTAGCCACTAAATAGTCGCTTTCAATTTGCGCATTAGAAATCGCCTGTTGCTTGGCCTTTTTACTATTTTTAAATATTAAAACACACAAAATAGCGATCACAACCGCCAAAATAATATTGATCATAATTAGTTTTTCTCGTCTTCTAGTTTTTCGTTTTCTAGCTCGTCATCCGCATCGTCGTCGTTATCGCCATTAACAATATCAGCAATCTCTTTTAAACGCGCAAGTGCGATGCCGTTTACTGAACTTTCAGGGTATACATCGTCGATGAGTTCGCCCGCTTCAATATCCATCAGTAAATTTAGCGCCTGATCGACCGTCTCTACTGCGTAAATATTAAATTTACCTTGCTCTACTGCATTGAGTATTTCGTCGTCTAAAACCAAATTAACTTGGTTTGACTTAGGAATAATGACGCCTTGCTCACCCGTTAAGCCGCGCATTTTACACAGCTTAAAAAAGCCTTCTATTTTTTCGTTTACACCACCAATGGCTTGTACATCACCATGTTGGTTTATAGAGCCGGTAAGCGCAATTGATTGGCTTATTGGTAAGCTTGTAATAGCCGAAATTAACGCGCAAAGCTCTGCCAACGAGGCGCTATCGCCGTCTATGTAGCCATAGCTTTGTTCTATTGCAATGTTTGCACTGAGCGTAAGGCTAAATTGCTGAGCATATTTATTACCTAAATAACCAGTAAGTAACATCACGCCTTTAGAGTGAATAGCTTTACCCAGTTCTGCTTCGCGCTCTACGTCTATTACGCCATCAGCGCCGGCGTATACCGTGGCAGTAATTCGCGCCGGTGTACCAAACGACGTATCACCAATGTGCAGTACCGTTAAGCCATTTACTTTACCAATGGCTTGTCCGGTTGTAGCAATTAACGTATGGCCTTCTTTGATATCACTAAGCATATTTTCACTAATTTGACCGGTGCGGTATTGCTTACCCTCAATGGCTTCATCAATATGATGCGCATCAATAACCGTTAGCTTATCTTGTTTTGCGTAATAACTTGCCTCAGCCACCAGCTCTAACACATCAGCAAAACGCGCTGACAGCTTATTATGATGCTCAGCTTGGCGATAACTAAATTTAAGCAATCTCACCATAGCGGCTTGCGTTGTAGTGCACTTAAGCGTTTTTTCGCAGTACTCTGTCACTTTAGTAATAAACTGATACTGTAACTTATCACTGCTTGGTAAGTAGTAATCAAAATCAGCTAGAACTCTGAATAGCTCTGCGAATTCTTCATCGTATTCACCTATGGTGTAATACAAATCGCGCGAGCCTAATAAAATAATTTTTACATCAAGTGGGATCAATTGCGGGCGAAGCGTAAAGCTCGTGCCTACTGTACTATCTTGATATGGTAAGTCATTTTTAATTTGGTGCATTTTCAGCGATAACTTTAGCCCATCCCACACCTGTGGGTTAGCCATTACTTTTTCAGCATCCATTATCAAATAACCGCCATTTGCACGGTGTAATGCACCGGGCTGAATTGAGCGGTAGCTGGTGATTAGTGTACCTTGTGAAGTGGCATACTCTATTTTGCCAAATAAATTACCAAAGGTAGGGTTAGGCTCGTACACCACAGGAGCTGCATCGTCTTCTTTAAACTCGACTAAAATATTGGGTGCAAAAAAGTCAGTGAGCATGCCTTTACGATCAAAGTCTTCTTTATTTTCTTCGTTTTCGTCTTCATCGTCTAGCCATTCAAGTACAGCATCTATAATTTCTACACGTATGTCTTTTAAATAGCGAAGCACGCCAATATGTGTGGCGTATTTATGTTCTAAATCTTTTAACAGTGGTTTAGTTGCTTGCTCAGCGGTTGACTTTTTAAGGTTGCGGAGTTTTTCTTTTGATTCACGTTTCCAACGCGGCAACTCTATCAGAGCTTCAATTAACGCATCTTCTAGTTTTTCTATTTTCTCAAAAAACGCTTCGCGAAGTTCATCTTCAAGTTCTGCAAACTCGCTATCACTCAACTGCTTGCCATCTATAAGTGGTGCAAAGCCCACTGAGCTTTTTTCTTCAACAAGTGCAACGCTTTGCTCAAGCGCAGCCACTTCAACGGCGGTAATTGCGCTGTCGTAAGCATCATTAAATTCACGATCAATTGATTTTTTCTTTCGCTGATAAGCAGGGTTATCAAATGCGGCTGGAAACGTGTCGAGCACTTCGTCTAAAAAAGAGTCTATGTCGTCACTCAATTGCTTACTTTGTCCTGCCTGCATAAACAATGCTATTGGCTCGCGATGGTCGTCGTAGTTATTAACATACAACCATTCGTTTGGGGTTACTCGGCCTTTGGCATGTTGTTTTAGTTTGTCCTTTACGAGTGTGTAACGCCCATGTGCGGCTTCGCCCATAACGTAAACGTTATAACCAGGTAATTCCATCCCCAGCGAAAAGTCCAGCGCACTTTGTGCACGTTGTTGCCCAATAAAATTGAGTTGCTCTGGGTAGGGATTATTCATGCACGTCAGTACGTGATTAGCAGAAATACTAGGTGCAAGCGTTGATACAGGTAGTGGCAGCAGTTTTTTCGTCATTCTAACTTCTTTATATACCAGCATAATCGCTGGCTTTTGGGCGTATTAAGTGGCCAGCAGCCACTTAATACATATGCTTAAGGGTGCAGTGCCTTACGACTAAAATAGATTCCATCACACTCAATACACGGTAAAATTTGTGTGGCGTGATAAACATCGTAACTATGAGTGCAATTCTTACATACTAATGTGCCCATGGCTATCCATTCACCTGCGTGATACACCCCATTATGTTTAAAATCTTGGTTTAAGGATTGCCATTCAAGCTGAGTTTTGTCTTCTATATGTGAAAGTTCAAACCATAAAGACTCTTTAAGCTCTTGCCATGCAAGCGAATTATAGTGGGAATCGTTCTCGCTAAGGTGCTCTACGTCACGTTTTAAGTAGTTACGGTAGAGCTGATACTTTTCCTCACCTAAATTTTTAAGTGCTTGCTCTGATTCAACAAAACGAGTTACCGCATCTTTTACCTCATGATCTTTGATGTCTTTTAGCCACGCGCTTAAATCACTAAGCCATGCTTTATAATCTGCCATTATGTACTCCTTCAAAATTGCTAATAAACGAGTTGGGTTGACGCAATATTTATGAATCTTTACTCAGGCCACTAAGTGACATTTTATACTGTGATTAGAAAACCCTAAACTGAGCAAATTTCAATCTACACAGGTCAACACGCCTGACGTTTAACATAGATAAGTATAGGTTAACCTGACATGAAGGTTACAATTTAGCAAAACGGTGTTTTTGACGCTGTGAATAGTGCTTTATTTGAGTTATCCTATCGGCAATTTTTTATTAGTTTGCAAGAAGTCTGGAATCGTAGATGCAAGAGCAATATAACCCGCAAGATATAGAGTCAAAAGTACAAAGCTACTGGGAAGAAAACCAAGTATTTAAAGTCACTGAAGATGAGAGCAAAGAAAAATATTACTGTCTTTCTATGTTCCCTTATCCGAGTGGTCGACTGCATATGGGTCATGTGCGTAACTACACCATTGGTGATGTTGTTTCTCGTTTCCAGCGCCTGCAAGGCAAAAACGTAATGCAGCCTATGGGTTGGGATGCGTTTGGTTTACCAGCAGAAAACGCCGCTATTAAAAATAAAACAGCGCCTGCAAAGTGGACTTACGAAAACATTGATTACATGCGTGACCAACTTAAGCAATTAGGTTTTGGTTACGATTGGGATCGCGAAATTGCTACCTGTCACCCAGAGTATTACAAATGGGAGCAGTGGTTTTTCACTAAGCTTTACGAAAAAGGCCTAGTGTATAAAAAAATGTCTACGGTTAACTGGGATCCGGTTGATCAAACTGTACTTGCTAACGAACAAGTTATTGACGGTCGCGGTTGGCGCTCTGGCGCTGTGGTTGAGCAAAAAGAAATTCCACAGTGGTTTATTAAGATTACCGACTACGCACAAGAGCTTTTAGACGATTTAGACAAATTAGAAGACTGGCCTGAGCAAGTTAAAACCATGCAGCGCAATTGGATTGGCCGCTCTGAAGGTTTAGACATTGAATTTACGCGTACCGATAACAACGAAAAGTTTAGCGTATACACCACTCGCCCAGATACTTTCATGGGTGTAACTTATCTCGCCGTTGCCGGTGGCCACCCTATTGCCCAAGAAGCCGCTAAAAACAGCGATGCGATTGCAATGTTTGTTGAAGAATGCAAAAACACCAAAGTAGCCGAAGCAGATATGGCAACAATGGAGAAAAAAGGCATTGCAACAGGCTTTTACGCAACTCACCCATTAACAGGCGAGCAAGTGCCTATTTGGGTGGCTAACTTTGTACTTATGCATTACGGCTCAGGCGCGGTAATGGCAGTACCTGCACACGACCAACGTGACTTTGAGTTTGCAAATGCATACGGCCTAGATATTAAACAAGTTATTGCGCCTGTTGAAGGCTCAGACTTTGAAGTAAACCTAGCGCAAGAAGCATTCACCGAAAAAGGTGTATTAGTAAACTCTGGCGAATTTGACGGATTAGACTTTTCAGCAGCGTTTAATGCGATTGCCGACAAACTAGAAGCACTAGGCGTGGGTGAGCGTAAAGTAAACTTCCGTTTACGTGACTGGGGTGTTAGCCGCCAACGTTATTGGGGCTCTCCAATTCCAATGCTGAGCGACGAAAACGGCAACGAGCTTGCTGCAACAGAAGATATGTTACCCGTTCGCTTACCAGAAGACGTGGTAATGAATGGTGTAACATCACCAATAAAAGCAGACCCTAATTGGGCTAAAACCACAGTTAACGGCGTACCTGCTACGCACGAAACTGACACCTTCGATACTTTTATGGAATCGTCTTGGTATTACGCACGTTACTGCAGCCCACGTTACGACGAAGGCATGTTAGACCCAGCAGCCGCTAACTATTGGTTACCTGTAAACCAATACATAGGTGGTATTGAACACGCAATTTTACACTTATTGTACTCACGTTTTTTCCATAAACTATTGCGTGACTTTGGTTTAGTAAATTCAGACGAGCCATTTGACCGCTTACTATGTCAAGGCATGGTATTGGCTGAAACGTTCTATCGTAAAGATGAGAAAGGTGGTGATATTTGGATTTCACCAAGCGATGTAGAAACAGAAACTGACGAAAAAGGTCGAGTTACTAAAGCATGGCACAAGGAAGATGGCGAACCAGTATTTTCTTCAGGCATGAGCAAAATGTCTAAGTCTAAAAATAA
>NZ_NTLW01000185.1:0-3681 GCF_002632075.1 Pseudoalteromonas sp. ESRF-bin5
AAGTGGTGGAGGGAGCTGGATTCGAACCAGCGAAGGCTGAGCCGTCAGATTTACAGTCTGATCCCTTTGGCCGCTCGGGAACCCCTCCACACTATTTTTGTTACATTTGGCCCCACTTAACTTAGCGGTAAGAAAAGTGGTGGAGGGAGCTGGATTCGAACCAGCGAAGGCTGAGCCGTCAGATTTACAGTCTGATCCCTTTGGCCGCTCGGGAACCCCTCCAATGCAACGGCGCAGATAATAGCAAAATGTGCCTTTAAGTAAAGAAAAAAGCTAAAGAAAATTTAAATAAAGCCGATAAATATTCATTACTCATTCCAATCGGCTAAAGTCTATGCAAATCGATGATTTGTTAATCACAGAGCAGCAATTAAGTACTCGGTTAAACCAAAGTGTACATGCAGACCGCCGTGGTGAATTTTCATTGCTGTTAGCAATGCTTTCACAAGATGCTTTAGATTTTAGTCAATTTCATTTACCTAAAAGTGAAATTGAAGATAACACAACTCAAGAGGCGCAGTTAAGAGAGCAATTAGGAGCAGGACCAAAGCAGCCATTAGCACCCAGTGAATTTAATATGCTAATTGGGCAGTTTAATGCACAGCGTTTGTCTTCGGTTGGTGAGAATAAAGGCATGGCCGATATAAAGCTAAATCAGTGTTTAAACCCTGAGCCCTTTTCGATTAGAGATGATGTAAACCACATACCCCTACCCATTATAGATAATTGTGAACTTGCTGTGCGCAGGCGTTTACAAAAAGACGAAATAGAAATAGATAATCCAAAAATGGATGTCGCAGGCTTTTATGACGTTCTAACAGACGTAAATCAGCGTGAACCATTACATTTGACGATGGCATAATTTATGATTTCATCAAATAGTGTCTAGTTACACTACCCATCACTGATTAAATTTTACGACTGCACCAAATCCGAATTGACTAAAAATTGATTTAATGTAAAAAAAGCATCCAAAAATTAAATGCAATTGCTATAATGGCTACAAATGGTATGACATGAATGCCGTTATCATTAAACCAAGGTAATTAGGAACGTAATGAAGAAAACATTCACGCTAAATCACGAGAAAATCAAATACCCTCGTATGGTTGATGCTGCAAAGCATGAAGTGAAAAAATATTTGAAAAGAGAGCGCAACAAAACTCTACCAGAAGATGCAGATTATTGGGCATTTGACTGTAAGTTTGGTAAAACGGTTGAAGATGCGCAAGTGGTTCATGTAGCTGAAATCAGCAACTGTATTAGCGATATTGAAAAGCAAGAATTGATGTCTTTTTACTTAGAAATATTGGCAAAACCTGCACAGCGTCAACAGCTAGACCTTGATAACGACGAGTAATAATTAGCGTTTGTGCATATCAAATTATTTAAATGGGCCATTGGCCCATTTTTTATGCCTATAGATTACCTTCAAGCTTTTTTCTTTTGAGCTAGCTCAAAGTATTTTACATCGTTTTAGGGCTTTAACTGTTAAATTGTTATTAATGCTACATTTCCCTCAATATTAACCACTTCATTAATAGAGTTAGTACTAAATCTAAAAGGTTATAAAGGGAGTTGTGTTTAATAAATTTACGAAGCTATGCATTAAATGTGAGTATTTAATTAGCAACGGAGTGAAGTAAATAATGTACTTCACTTAAAAAGAGGGGATTACGCGCTATGGCATTTTTTGTATTTTTTTGCGCTGCCACAAGGGCAATCATCATTCCTGCCAACTTTTATATCAGCGACCGGAAATATAATACCATCGAGATATCGCCACTGGTGTTGCTCTTTTATAAATTGAGAGCGCTCATGTAACACACAATATAGGTTTTGATAAAAATAGGTAGCTTTAAACTCAACGACCCCTTTATTTTCATCGCTGTTTGTTTCAATAACAGATAAGCTTACAAATCGACAACTGGTCGCAAATTCTTTAATTTCATTTACAGGGTTTTCAGCTTGCTTTTCACTTGCATATGTTTGG
The DNA here is from genome assembly GCF_002632075.1 of Pseudoalteromonas sp. ESRF-bin5. Taxonomy (NCBI): domain Bacteria; kingdom Pseudomonadati; phylum Pseudomonadota; class Gammaproteobacteria; order Alteromonadales; family Pseudoalteromonadaceae; genus Pseudoalteromonas; species Pseudoalteromonas sp. ESRF-bin5. The sequence goes on from NZ_NTLW01000185.1 coordinate 1,994, forward strand.
TATACGTATTTAGCATTTTTTTGTACGTAAGCTGTATACCTAGAGCGCATTAACTGCTCGGGTGTTTCTGCTTGTTTATCACCTAATAGCAGTGGTTCACAGCAATCTTCGTAATTTTTTTGGTTTCCACAAAAGCAAGTGTTGATATTTAAATAATTCATAATTGTTACATAAGATTTAAAACATCATTTTAGCAAGCTTGCTGTATGTAAGGTATATCAAGTACGTCAGAATTTTTAGTAAAACAGTATAACTTTGTTTTTGTGTTACTTAAGTTAAGCGATAAGTTGCTCAATAACTGATTGTTTAACATATCAGTCCATGTAATGACCGCTGCAAAGTTACCATTATGCAGTGCGCTACGCAGTACATATTCTAGATTTACTAAATGCTTTTGCCTAATGACTAATAGTTTACTTGTGTCTATTGAACATGAATCAAGCAAAGCTTTGCTAGGAACATGATCTGGTGCGATTAACAAAGTCCAAGCATTTAAACTATTGTACTGGTGTAGCACCTTTAACAGCTCAAACGTTGCCGATATATCATCTTCGATTTGAATCACGTTAACACAATCAGATAGTTCGTCTTGTTGATAGCTTTTTACTGTTCTTACGGTTATTGGCTGTAACATATCATCTCGCTCACTGGGTTTATATACAGTACACATATACAGTAGTTTATACAGTGTTATGGCGCAAGTGTTTTTTTGCTATTTTTTTATACAAATTTATATTCTATTTTTAAGGATATGTATTTTAATGTTTATATTGTTGATATTTATCGCTTTTATTTAAATTGGAATGTTAGTGGGTGAGTGTTTTTTATACAGGTTGAAAAGGTTTGCTTACGTTTTTTATAAATTTAAATTATAGCTCTGTATTGTATACAGTACTTTTACGAGCTAAGTTTCGGGCTTTTACTAAGGGGCAGGGGGGATTAAATGGGCATATTGTAATTGATGAATTTGTTCATATAAACTGGCTGCATAACATTGGGCATCCTTAAAACGCTTTGTTTCTATATATTTTCTTAAATCAGCAAGCGCAACTGTAGCTGGCTCATGACCCTGGCTACTCGATAAGCTAAGCCAAGCAACTCCATGAAATACACTTTGTGGAACACCTTGGCCTTTTACAAAAAACAAGCCTAAATAAAATTGCCCTCGGTGATCACCTGACATTGCCGATAAACGCATCCACTTTGCAGCTAAAGCAGGCTGGTTATTTTTTAAATAATATAGCGCCTTATTCAGCGTACTTTGTTGAGAGTTTTCATTTTCAGGTGACGAATTAGTATCGCCTGGTTGTGTCACAAAAGACAAAATATTGTCTAATTGTTGTTCTAAATCATAACCTGTTGGTGTGGTTTTTATCATATGCTGTCATTCGGTATAGTTAACTACTTCAATAGTTTAGTATATCGCAAGGTAAAATGTCCTGAAAAATATACTTTTTATGATAAAATCTCGCTACTTTTTATTGTTGTAAGTTCATTATGTTAGAAGCTTTATTTAAAATTAACGAAAATGGGTCCACGGTTCGTCGAGAATGCATCGCCGGAATGACTACTTTTATCACAATGGTTTACATTGTATTCGTGAACCCTGCGATGTTAGCAGAAGCGGGAATGGATCAAGGTGCTGCTTTTGTTGCTACTTGTATTGCTGCTGCAATAGGTTGTTTTAT
>NZ_NTLW01000295.1:0-8805 GCF_002632075.1 Pseudoalteromonas sp. ESRF-bin5
GCTAACAGCTCACAAAAGCGAGCGCGTGTAAGTGATAGCCTAATTAACTCTACCGGTTTATCAGCCGATACTTGTGCAGCAAATAACAAAGAGAGAAGTTTTTTGATCTCTTGAGCACCTAAAACAATAAGTGCTTGTTTTATTGTGCTTATTTCAGCTCGTCGTGTAAAGGCTGCTGAGTTTGAGTATCTGAGCAGTTTGTAAGATAGGTTTACGTCGCGCTCAAATACATCGGTGATTTTTTTTAGGTCCATCTCTACGCTTGACGTTTGGTAAAGTAATTCTGCAAGTGCCATTTCTGATGGTGGTAACGCTTTACTTTGTACCATTTCTGGTTTTGAAAAGAAAAACCCTTGAAAATAATCAAAGCCAAGATCTAACGCTAAGCTATATGCTTCGTACGTTTCTACTTTTTCAGCTAAAAGCTTTATATGAGGGTGCGCCTTTAGCTCTTTTATAATGGTTTTTATTGTTGCTAAATCACACGTTAAAAAGTCGATTTTAATAATATCGATAAACGGATAAAAGTGGCGCCATACCGGCTGGTGAATGTAATCATCGAGCGCGATGGTGTAGCCTTTGTCTTTAAGGTTTTTAACAATCGCAAGTAAACGTTTACCCGGTTGAATTGTCTCAAGTATTTCTACAACAATGGTATCTTTACCTAACAGGGTAGGGTAACCCTTAAGTAAGGTTTCTAGTGTAAAGTTAATATAAGCGGGTTTGTTATCGGTTAAGTCTTCTAAACCAAAGTTAAACTGACTGCCTTCAATTAAGCGTGTAGTTGCTTCGTCACCATCTATATTGGGAAATACATTATCCACGCCATCACGAAATAAAAGCTCATAACCAATAAGCTCTTTATCACGATTTAAAATAGGTTGGCGCGCAGCATAAAAATACATAAAAAAATCCGTGTCAGTCGTGTCAGTCGTGTCAGTCGTGTCAGTCGAGTCAGTCGCTATTGTAATAATATATTAGAAAACATACAAAATAGCATGCTGTATATTTTACTAAATAATAAAATATCATTATTAAATAAAAGCGTTTGGCTATTTTTTAGCGTGTAAAAAAGTTTTTTTAGCAATTGTTTTCAACATGATTATTTTTAAACTAAGAAAATACAACAAATAGAGATTTTTGTTACAAGCATGATATAGTCCGAAGGAATGCTTTTATCCTAATAGTGACTTTATTATAAAATTTTAAGAGTCAATATTCGGATCAAAAGCCTGCTACTTTTAATTGTTTTATGGAGGCGAATTTGGAAACAGGAATGATCATTTCATTGTCACTATATTTTGTTGTTATGTTAGGTATTGGTTTATATGCCTATAAGCAGTCAACAAGTGATGTTTCTGGTTATATGCTGGGTGGTAGAAACTTGTCGCCAAGTGTTGCAGCACTCTCAGCGGGTGCTTCAGATATGAGTGGCTGGATTTTAATGGGGTTACCTGGCGCCATGTTTGTTACTGGCTTAAGTAGCACATGGATTGCATTTGGTTTAATTGCCGGTGCATGGTTAAACTACTTTTTAGTCGCGCCGCGTTTAAGGGTTTACACTGAAAAAGCGAATGACTCTATTACCATCCCTGATTACTTTTCTAACCGATTTAACGATGAATCAAATTTACTCCGTGTTGTGTCGGCTGTTGTAATTATTGTGTTCTTCACACTGTATACCTCTTCAGGTGTTGTTGCCGGTGGTAAACTATTTGAAAGCTCATTTGGCTTAAGCTACGAAATGGGGCTATACATCACAACGGGTGTTGTTGTTTTGTATACACTCTTTGGCGGCTTTTTAGCGGTTAGCTTAACTGACTTCGTGCAAGGCTGTATTATGTTTATTGCACTTATTTTAGTACCCGCTGTAGCTTACTCTTTATTAGAGCAACCACTGCAGTCAACCCTAAACAGTGTTAATCCAGACATGCTAAGTTGGATAGGCGCAGGGTCTGCGCTAGGTATTATTTCAGCAATGGCGTGGGGCTTGGGTTACTTTGGTCAACCACATATCATTGTTCGCTTTATGTCGGTGCGCAGTGTTAAAGATATGCCAACAGCACGTCGTATTGGTATGTCTTGGATGATTGTCGCTGCAATTGGTGCGGTAGGTACGGGTATTTTTGGTGCAGCATACACTTATGAAAACAATATAGTTGTGGATGATCCTGAAACTATATTCTTGATCCTGTCAGAGCTGTTGTTTCATCCACTTATTGCTGGCTTTTTACTTGCGGCAATATTAGCTGCAATAATGAGTACAATTTCATCTCAGCTATTAGTAAGCTCAAGCTCACTAACTGAAGATTTTTACAAAACATTTTTACGTAAAGAAGCCAGTGACGCAGAGCTTGTACTAGTAGGGCGCATTAGTGTGTCTATTGTTGCAATACTTGCTATTTACCTCGCATACGATAGAGACAGTTCTATTTTAGACTTAGTGAGTAATGCATGGGCTGGCTTTGGTGCTGCATTTGGCCCGCTTGTATTGTTTAGCCTTTACTGGAAACGTATGAACTTTGCGGGTGCGCTTTCAGGTATGGTTGTGGGTGCAGTTACTGTTTTACTATGGATTTACGGCCCATTCACAATCAACGGTGAAAGTTTAAGTAGCGTAATGTACGAAATTGTCCCAGGCTTTATACTTGCAAGTATTGCTATTGTAGTTGTAAGTTTAGCAACCAATGAGCCTAACTCAGATATAACAACGTTATTTGATGAAGTTGAAAAAGAGCTTTAATTAATATTCGTTTTTATAAAAGCTATAAAAAAGGGAGCAACTAAGTTGCTCCCTTTTTATTTGCAAAATGTTTAGCTTGCTTGTTTAGCGTTGTTATCGTCAATAGATGCAACGTTATCTGATTTTTTATTTTTACTTGCCGCTTTAGTCGTAGGCTCTTTGGCACCTTTAAGTACCGACATAAAGTCGTCTTTACTTTTTGCTATTTCTAACGCAAGCGATTCTATTTGTTGCTCACTCAATGGCACGTCTACTTTTTCTAGCATCAGCTCAAGTGATTCTGCTATGTCTAGCATTTTGTCATAGGCATCAGCTTCTTTTTTAGTAGTAAACGTCATACGCTCGACTCCGTTTCGTTCTACAACATATTTAACAACAACAGCCATGATTTCTCCTGCAAACTTGCTTGGCACTGTGGTTTATAAAAAACCATAAGATTACTGTTTTTATATACAGTAAAGGTTTGCAAGTAAATATGCAAGCGCAGAGTTGTAATTTTTAAGTGTCTTAAATTTGACAAAAAACGGTAACTTAACTTTATTTAATATATCACTTGGTTGTACCAGCTGCATTTTAAGGATTTCGGATAAAAGTGATAATGCATTTAGGTACTTCCAAAGTGGCTAGCCTCGCGTTTGTCATTTATGGTCTTCCCTAATAATTAAAATAAATATGTTCTAAAATGGACAATAAGGACGAATAAATGAAAATATTTAAACTTTTACTTATAGCAAGTTTGCTAAGTATCCTACCCATTACTACTTCTTACGCGCAATTACCTGAAGTGAGCAAATCTATGGCTCCCATCGAAGCGGTAAGTATTAATGATGCAGATGCAAAAATGTTGGCTAAACTTCCTGGAATTGGTAAAAAGAAAGCACAAGCAATAGTAAATTACCGAGATGAAAATGGTTCATTTACAAGCCTTGAGGACTTGGCCAAAGTGAAGGGAATTGGCAAAAAAGTAATGGCTAAGTTAGAAGGAAAAGTTAAACTTTAGCAAAAGGGCGCTAAGCGCCCTTTTCATGTTGTTGTAGTGCTTCGTCTAGGTTTTTTCTGGCAAAATTTATATCGACCGGAGAGGTTAATAACGGATAAAAAAGCCCTCCGAGTATTAAAAAGGGAATGATTATCCAACCTTCAAAAAGTGTAAATATTAAAAACAACGGGCTTAATAGCAATATCTTTATAATACGCAGTAATACGCGGTCGGTAGGTGACAGCATTGATAAAGACCGTGCTATAACAAGCTGTCTCTCGCGTATTTTTAAATGTTGCAACTGTTTAAGTTGGCTAGAAAAAAAGGTAAACATAATTATTAAACCGTTCTTTTTAGTATTAAGCGACTACCTAATACAATAAAAAATGTTAGAGCGAATAGCCCAAAAATAATTTCCATCCAAGCGGGCATACTGAGCGATAAAAATTCCCAATCTATGTTACCGCAATCGCCAGTGGCTTCAAAAAAGCTCGGTATCCATTCATGCAGCGGCATAAACGATGGAAAGTTAGGCTCAAACTCGCAGCTAAACGCAAACGGATCTGTTGTTGTTTGCATATCTATGTGCTCACGGGCAATTAAATACCCCCAAATGCTCGATACACCCCAAGCAATGTAAGCAACTATACGCATTATTTTACTTTGTGGATTAATTGACCCAACAATACCCGCGCCAAGTAATCCTAACACCGCGGTACGTTGATAAATACACATAATGCAGGGCGCTAACCCCATTTTATATTGAAAAAACAATGCGGTTACTTCTAGCATAAAAACAATCGCAGTGAATAAAAGCCAAGGTGTTCGTTGAGTCGGTAAATGCGCAAGCCAGTTCATAAAAAGTCCGCTAATAAATAAGGCGTTAGATTATGACGCACGAAAAAGTACGCGGCAACAAAAAGAGGTATATAAAAAGTTTTATTGTTACCCTGCAAAAAATGTCCCTGCACTTTAAAAGGCTATGTTGAAATACTCGGTGATATGTTTTTATGCATATTGTGGTTTTGATGGATTTATATTTTAACTACTAAAAAACAGGCGCTTTGCCTATTTTTGCCTCACGGTGGGTTTTACGCTAGAAAATTTTGCTTAATGGGCTAACAACACCGTTTGCCCCTTGCTGTAAAACATGAGTGTAAATCTGCGTGGTTTTAACATCTGTATGACCTAACTGAGCTTGCACCGTTCTTATATCTGCTCCACTTTGTAATAAGTGTGTTGCAAAAGAATGACGAAAGGTATGAGGCGTCACAATCTTTGTAATATTGGTTTGCTTTAATGCCTTTTTAACCGCTTTTCTAACACATGTAGGATGGAAGTGATGACGCCGTATCTCGCCAGTTTCTGGATCACTACTTAATTTATAGGAAGGAAATAAGTATTGCCACGCGAGTGATTTGTTAGCTGACGGATACTTACGAGCTAAAGCGTTTGGCATCCATACGCCTGCGTATTGTTCGTTTTGTAAATCTAATTGCAAATATTCTTCAACTTGCATTATTTGATTTCTAAGTAACGGGAGTAACTCAGTTGCAAGTGTAACAATACGATGCTTATTGCCTTTCCCGTTCCAAATTTGAATACATTTATAATCAAAATCAATGTCTTTTACTCGCAGTTGCACAGCTTCCATCACTCGCAGGCCGCTACCATACATCAACCCCACGATTAAGTAATATCGCTTAGATAGATGAATCATCAATTGTTTGACCTCATCGGGTGTCATTACTGCAGGTAATTTGGGTTGTCGTTTACTTCGAGCAAAGTTCAAGTTTAACGAAAGTTCATTTTTGACAATATGTTTATATAAAAAAGCTAGTGCATTTAAAGCTGCACTTTGTGTTTTAGCTGACATGTTACGTTTTAATACAATATGGTCCAAAAACGCTTCGACTTCTGAATTTCCCATTGAGCTTGGGTGGCGTTTGTTGTGAAAGTGAATAAAGTTTGTGATCCAACTCAAATAAGCATTAATAGTTCTTAATGAATACTGTCGGGTGAGCATATAGTCCGCAATGTAATTTAAATACGCAGAACGAGTTTTCATTTTCAATCCATCGAATTGATGCTGTATGTATATACAGTTATAGCTCAGTCGCTCGCATAGTCAAGAAAACGACCCAGTCGCTCGTTTTATACTGAGAAGAAAACGCGCATGTATGAATTTTAATAACACTGGCAATTAGTTGGCAAGTTTGTTAAAAATAAACCAATAAGAAAACGAGCTACGCTATGGTAGAAATACGCGCGATTAGCTCGCTATAAACATGTTATGTTTCACGGAGGAAAACCGAACATGAGCAACATAATTGACATTACCAGCCTAGATGCTTTTAAGGCCAATCAAAATGAAACAATAATAGATAGAGAGCTTTTTCATCCGAACCCAAAAGTCCTAAAATTATGGAAGGAAATGGTAAAGGATACTCTTAAAAAATTTCCGGCCAGTCCCGAACCCAGCGTTCCAACACTGGATTTATCATTTTCTAAAAATGTATCAAGCTCTGAACAAGATGAAATAATAAAAAAGGTTTCGGCTTTTCTTACATCGTATAAAGGTGATGTAGCTCGGCAAAATCTTGAAGCCGTGAAAACCATAGCACTTTTGCAAAAAGAACTAGCGGAATATCAAGCAAGTGAAACATAACAAACAAATTATGGCACTCGCTGACGCTCGCTGGGACACAAACACGCGGGGCGCTTCGCTATTATGCCCCGCGCGTTTGCGCCCCATATTTGGAAGTTAGCTGCAGACGGAGAAGGCATGAAGTTTAAAGTATTTTTATATTTAGTTTTACTCGCTCCATATTCAGTTTTTTGTTCGGAATTGGAAGAGAGTGAAGTGCTGCATTTATCTGGTGCTGTCTACTCGTTTATGGCTGAAGTTGGCTTATGTGCTAAGCAATTTCCTGAGTTGAGTGAAGAAGCAAATAGGTCGAATACTTTTTTCAAGTCCGTAATTGGAAAGGTTGAGACTTACTATTCATCTTTAGGTAAACCTTCAAAATTTGCAGCAGTTGAAAAATCGGGTGTTAATATCGCTGGTCGCAAAGTGATGCAAGCAATGTCGAGTGGTGGTATCGCTATTGAAAAATGTAATACCATAATCGGTTTTGGCTCACATTCAGGCTTCCCAGAGGATTTACAAATTGTTGTATCTAAAATGGGCAGCTAACAAGCCAAGTCAGCGGGAATTTTGCTCGCTGGCCTACGGCCAAAACACTCACAAAATCCCCTGCTTGGGGCGTTAGCTGTAAGAGGAGTGTATTCGACTATGTCAGAGTTAAATGAAATTCAAACATTAGCGGAATTCATTACGAGAATTGAAACACTTAAATATGAACATGAGGTCTCAGGTAACAACTCTGAATTACTTTTCCGTGGACAAAGGGAAGATAAAAAATTACTTCCAAAATTAGCAAGACTCAACCTAAATGGTAATATTAAAAAAATTGAAAAACTCATGTTAGATGAGTTTAAAAGAGCTTCTTTACCTTTAGCTGAATTTGAGCCAAAAGATAATTGGGATTGGTTAGCTCTTGCACAACATCACGGGTTACCGACTAGATTATTGGATTGGACATATAGTGCATTAGTTGCCCTTTGGTTTGCAGTTCAAAATCCACCCAACGATAGTGCAAACGGAATCGTTTGGGTTTTAAAAACTGATATTTCAGATTTTAGAGATACAGAAAAATTTGATGATCCATTAAAGAATAAAGTAACTAAAATTTTCCGCTCCAGAGTGGTTTCGAAAAGAATATCAGCTCAGGCAGGAGTGTTTACTGCGCATCGAATTGATTCCAGTGGAAAAGTGGTTCAATTTGAAAGTAATGCAACATTTAGAGAAAGATTAACTAAATTAATAGTTCCAGCGGAAAATTTTTCATCTATAAGAGCATCATTAAAAATGATGGGTGTGAATCATTCAACTGTTTTCCCAGATATCGATGGTTTGTGTCAACACTTAGAAAGAAGATTTTCTAAACTTGAAGATGAAATATAAATACAGCTAACAAGGCATTTAAACGGAACTAAAACAGTGGGTTACGTTTCGCTTCGCTACACATTATAACCCACAATTTTAGTCCGCTTAATGCGGCGTTAGTTTTACAAGGAAGTATGGTGTTTCAATCTAGCCAAGTATTTATAGATAATATTCATAAGAGCTTTCAATTCTTAAAGCAGTTTGGTTTTGAGAGCAAACCACCGAAAACTTTTAGAGATGAAACATCAATTTGTTATACATCCTCTATCCTTATGGTTGTCTTTTGTCACAGTAGTTACAACGATGATTATTGGTGTGTGATTGGAAAGCCTGATACTGATTATCCTAAAAAGCCAGTTTCTCTTGTTGAGTTGCTCAACGAACTTGAAAGTAAGCCTGAGCTTCCAAAAGACTCTACACAGGCTATTCAAAAAACCTCAGATATAATGAAAGATGAGTTGAAAGAACTCCTAAATGGAAAATTAAACTTAATTTCAAAAATTTGGGCTAAAGAGGAGTCTGTGGCACGAGATTTATATAGCTATCAAAAAGAAGTAGCGTTGAATTGTGAGACAATTAGCAATGCAGAGATATTAGAAATACCAAATACGATAGAGGCGTTGGGCACTAGTTTTTTGCAGCGCTTCACTGAGCACGATTTTTCGCAAAAAACTACTTGGGTAGTTATTACAAAACTGGCAGACTTTAATTGTAATAGCTATGAACTGGCAAAAGAAATAGCCCAGCAGCATAAGTAAAACTAACAAGGCACTCAAAAGGACAAATAACAGTTGGTTTTTGCTCCTTCGTCGCTTATTTTAACCAACTATTATTTGCCTCTTAGTGAGGCGTTGGTATGACTCCCATTGTCAAATTAAACGCACTGATCCTTGCCTAACTTTTTAAGCCATAATTATTTTAGCTCGAATTAGAGCGAGTTAATACATAGGATGAAGCAAGTAATGTCGTCGGTTATCTTGCTGATATTCGTTGGTTATTACTATTTCTAGTAACAGAGCAGACCTTACTTATTTCGTCGTGGCACCTGTCTTCAGTCTATGTTCGTGGTTCAAT
>NZ_NTLW01000144.1:0-6497 GCF_002632075.1 Pseudoalteromonas sp. ESRF-bin5
GATTTCTTGACCCATGCTCTAAGTGTTTCTGGGGTACATCCCAGTTTATCTGAAATCGATACTAGCGCAGCCCAAAGAGAAGGGTATTCATGCTGTTGTGTGGTAACAAGCCTAATTGCACGTTCACGAAATTCTGATGTATAGCGATTTGATTTTTTCATAGTTCCAGTTTCTCAAGTTATTGAGTCTCTGGCAAACACGGGGCGATTCACGCCGCTAACACTCTTTATCCCTAAACTAGCTTTTCAATTGGTGCTAATGAACCTTGTAAGTAACTCTATAAAGCACACTAATAGTTCTTTTGTTGAAGTTAATTTGTCTGTTGATAATCGAACCGCCGGGTATGTATTTATCATTTCTGACAATGGCCCGGGGATTGATTATACTTACGCCACTAGAATTTTTGAAATGTTTGAGACTCTCAAACCCCGCGACGAAATAGAAGGAAGCGGTATGGGGCTCGCTATGACTAAAAAAATTATTGAGCACTATGGTGGCTATATAAAGCTTTTAGACGCGCCAATAGGCGCAAATTTCGAAATATTCTGGCCTAACATTCAGTCACCTAACTCAGAAGATAATAATGAATAACAAAAAATTCACTTTGCTCATCGTCGAAGATGATGACGTTGACTATTTTTCAATTAAACGCAGCTTAGTGAAACGTGGGATAGAGAATACCCTTGTTAGAGCCAAAGATGGTCAGTACGCTTTAGATTTACTCCATAACGGCGAAGTCACAAGTCCGTTTATTATTTTATTAGATATTCAAATGCCTCGCATGAATGGCTTCGAATTTTTGCAGCGCCTAAGAAAAAGTGAAAACATCAGCAGTAGTATTGTTTTTATGCTTACAACATCTAAAAGTGAGGCGGACATAAAAGCGTGCTATGAGCATAATGTTGCAGGTTATTTTATTAAAGAAAATACAGGTGAAGAATTTCTAAAAATAGTGGATTTATTGGAGGGCTACTGGAAAATGGTCCACTTTCCTAAAATTAATACAGAGCAATTACAATAGCTACCCAATATTTAAGTACATAAGAGACTAAGCCTATCAATATTACAGCGCTGTAAGACAATACTGCTGTGCCTTACGGCCCTGATACTCCCACTCTACAGACAATTTGAGCAACGGGTACACTGTTTAAATACGCTAAGCACACCTTAGTGTTACTGATATAGGTATTTTTTAAAGCAAAACAAAGCGCTTTTAACTATAATTTTACACGCTAATTTACTTGAAACTTAAGCTGACTAGCGCTACTCTAAATGAGGTGGTCTGACCTCTATTAAGGAATTAAAATGACACTCATATTTACACTCGGTTTAATCGTGCTGCTGTGCACTGCGATTTACCACAGAGCGAGTTGGAACACAGCACTTGGTGTTTCTGCTGCAACATTATTAATCGGTACCTTCGCAGGTGCTTTTGGTTTAATTAGCTGGTTGATCTTTTTGATCATCGCAGTGCCTCTTTCAGTTACTGGTATTCGCCAGCAATACATCATCAAACCTATCTTTACGGTATTCAAAAAAGTAACACCGAGCATGTCTGACACTGAAAAGTCAGCTATCGATGCGGGTACAACTTGGTGGGAAGCTGATTTATTTTGCGGTAACCCTGATTGGAAAAAACTACACCAATACCCTGTGCCTAAACTTACTATTGAAGAGCAAGCCTTTATAGATGGCCCTGTTGAAGTAGTATGTAGCATGCTAGATGATTGGGAAGCAACACACGAGCTAACTGATTTACCGCAAGATGTATGGCAATACCTTAAAGACAATAAATTCTTTGCCATGATCATTAAAAAAGAATACGGCGGTTTAGAGTTTTCTGCGTTTGCTCAGTCTTGTGTACTTCAAAAACTAACGAGTAAATCAACATTACTTTCGTCAATTGTTGGTGTTCCAAACTCGTTAGGTCCAGGTGAATTATTACAACACTATGGTACAAAAGAGCAAAAAGACCATTACTTACCGCGCTTAGCTAGCGGTCAAGAAATTCCATGTTTTGCATTAACATCACCAGAAGCTGGCTCTGACGCAAGTTCAATCCCTGATTACGGTGTTGTATGTAAAGGACAATGGAACGGTGAAGAAGTTGTCGGTATAAGCCTAACGTGGAACAAGCGCTATATCACGCTTGCGCCCGTGGCAACGGTACTTGGTCTTGCATTTAAATTACAAGATCCAGATGGCTTATTAAGTGATGTAAAAGAGCCAGGTATTACCTGTGCATTGATCCCAACAGATACTCCTGGAGTAGAAATTGGTCGTCGTCACTTCCCGCTTAACGTACCATTCCAAAATGGTCCTACTCGCGGTAAAGACATTTTTGTACCTCTTGATTACATTATTGGTGGGCCAGATATGGCTGGCCAAGGCTGGCGAATGCTAGTTGAGTGTTTATCGGTAGGCCGTGCAATTACTTTGCCGTCAAATTCTGCCGGTGGCATTAAAATGATTGCAACCGCTACGGGTGCATACAGCCGTATTCGTCGTCAATTCCGTTTACCGATTGGTAAAATGGAAGGTGTTGAAGAATCAATGGCTAAACTTGCCGGTTACGCATACAGCTCAGATGCTGCAGTAAGTATGTCGACTGGTGCGGTTGACTTAGGTGAAAAACCATCTGTTGTATCAGCGATTATTAAATATCACTTAACCGAACAAATGCGCGATGCAACAATCCATGCAATGGACGTTCTTGGCGGTAAAGGGATCATGCTTGGTCCAAATAACTATTTAGGTCGTGGCTATCAAGGTGCACCTATTGCCATAACCGTTGAAGGTGCAAACATCCTGACCCGTAATATGATCATTTACGGCCAGGGTGCGATTCGCTGTCATCCGTTTGTACTAACCGAGCTAGGTGCGTGTGAAATTGAGGACCGCGAAGAAGCGCTTAACGTATTTGATAAAGCGCTAATGGGTCACATAGGCTTTACTATGTCAAACCTAGTGCGTACTAAATGGCTAGCCCTTACAGGTGCTCGCTTTACAAGTGTGCCTTACCATGACGAAACAGCTGAGTTTTACCGTATAGCGTCGCGCTTTAGTGCTTCTTTAGCACTTATGTCAGATATTAGCATGGCTGTATTTGGCGGCTCTCTTAAACGTAAAGAGCGTATTTCTGCACGTTTAGGTGACTTACTTAGCTACCTTTACTTAGTATCTGCAACGCTTAAGCGTTACAACGACGAAGGCCGTAAAAAAGAAGATTTTGCGCTTGTTCAATGGAGCTGTCAGGATCACCTTTACCACTGTCAACGTGCGCTTGCTGACTTAATTAACAATATGCCTTCTGCACCACTTCGTGGCGTATTAAAAGTGTTATTGTTCCCGTTTGGTCGCCCGGTACGTAAACCGACTGATAAGTTAGAGCATAAACTAGCTCAAATTTTACAAGTACCTAGCGAAACACGTAACCGTTTAGCAAGTTATGTATACTTAACAAATGAGCCTCTTAACCTTGTAGGTCGTCAGGAGCAAACGCTTAAAGACGTGCTAGAAGTTGAGCCATTATTTGAAAGAGTATGTAAAGAGAAAGGTGTTAAACTACCGTTCTTCCAACTTGATAAAGTAGCGCAAATGGGTCTTGAAGCAGGTATTTTAAGCCAAGCTGAGGCCGATAAGCTAGCCGCTGTAGAGCAAGCTCGTTTAGACGTAATTAACGTAGACGATTTTGACCCTGCTGATTTGCTTGCAGGTAAAGCAGCGCGTGATAGTGTTATTACAAAAGTGGATGCCGCTTAACTAGTTTAGTAAAGCAAGCAACCCAACGTTAGAAATAATCCAAACCAGCGCATAATGCGCTGGTTTTTTTTGTGCAAAATAAACCTGCAATAAACACCACACAAACCCCAGGTTTAGCAAAGTGCTGTGTAATCTCTCAAACGTAATGCTATAGGCTATAAAGGCTCCTAAAAACAAAAGCATACTGGGCATAAACTGGCTAATATAAAACGCTCGCGTCTTTTGATTCATTTTAAAAAACAACCGATGTTGTCCATGAACTTTAGTACAATCAAATTGTAATGAGCTGCTAAAAAGTACAATAAAAGCAACCGCCACACCGCCTATTATATTCACAAGATCTGGCCGCTTTTCTAATAACTCAGCCGATGCCATAAATACATACAAAAGCAACGATATACGCCATACTAATGTCCAACTATGGTTTATGAAGTAACAAAACCAAAAGCTAAATAAAGACCGAACACTCGTCATTCCATTTATATTAATGACAGGTATAGATGCGCTTAAAAGAAAGATAATTGCAAAACCCAAATGATAAATTAGCGGCGATAACTCAAAAGGAGTAAACAAAAATAAAGTACTTAAAGTAAATCCATAAACGAGCGCGCTAGGTTTGTATAAACAAACAATGCCTAAACCTAACTGTATAAACATAAAAACAAAAAAATGCGGTACTTTTATCCACTGAGCCCAGGTTAAATCAAGCGCTATCAACAGACTCGCTATAAGCCAGCCATTGCTAATAAGTAATAATTTAATATCTGCTATGTTCAGCCAGCTAGGACAAGCGATTGTGTGTTGAAATAGCCGCTGATTGCTATTTTTAATTGCCGGCTTAACCGCGCTTAACATCACACTTTGCAATAACAAATAAAACAAGGCCATTTGGGCACCATATGCAGGTGCATCTGTACTATCTATAATTTTCCCTAGGCCCAAAAAGAGCAACAACACCAAGCCTAAAATAGATGAACCCAACACCACTAAAAATATCAAACCAAAGCTTTTTAACTGCAGTAGCAGCTGCTTAAGCTCAAACGTGTATGCGAGATACCGATAGCTCATAAATGCACGATACTGCTCAAGCTTGCCTTTTACGCTCGCGAAACTCATAGCGAAACACACTTAAAGCCATGCTCAATAAATACAGCCGGCTCATGGCAAGTAATAATAATTTGCCCATTAGGCTTATCATTTAAATACACATCGAGTAATTTTAAAAGGTGCTCAATGCTTGTTTGATCAAGTGCAGCACTTGGCTCATCAAGTAGCAAATACGGTGACTTTCGCATTAGCGCTAAAATTAGCTGACACTTTTTTTGGTTACCCGAGGACAAAGCATCAAAACGCGTATTTAAAAATGCCGTAAAGCTAAACCCTTTAACCAGCTCATGTGGCCACGGGCAGTCGATAGCACAAACAGACAAGTCAATAATTTGATGGGCTGTTAAAAAATCAGGTAACGTAATACGGTCACTGGCTATGGCCACTGTTTTTGTGGGCTCATTCAGCTCCCTCCCCGCAAACAAAAGTGAGCCACTTTGCGGTTTATCAAGTCCTGCTAGCATCATAAGTAAGGTGGTTTTACCGTGGCCATTAGGTGCTTCTATGCAGAGTTTTTGATCTGAAAAAACCTGGTTATAATTTTTAAAAACTACATTGTTGGAAAATTGCTTATTTAAACCAATAACTTCAATCATAAAATATCCTTATAAACTAAGGTTTTATTATAAGCAGACAAAGTAAAGAGGCAAACTTATTGATTTGATTACTGCTGTAGCTAGAAGTACTTACTCATTTTTATAAATAAACTAATACCAACTCGCTTAATTAAATGAGCTATTTTGAGGCTGGGAAAACGTGTTAATAGCTAGGTGAAAAATTCACTATTTAATTGTTCTAAATGAGAATTTTTTAACGCAGGTACCGACACGTTTAGCCCCGCGAAATGATTAAGTATTATTGCGGATTGGTATAAAACAACTTAATTAGCTCTGAGGCAATTTTTGGCGGTAAAAAAATTAAATAGAGGATTTTATCTGCTAACGAAAAATAGCATCAACAGTGGCGTTATAAGCCTATTTAAGGCAAATACATGTTTATATTTAAAAGTATTATTTAAGATACAAAAAATAAATAAAAGTGATTATTTATTAATTTTTATTTAATAGTTTGATAAGTATCGGTGATTTTAAAATTTATAAATGATTTGATGATAAGAAAATTAATCTTTAAGACCTTGTTATTGAGGGAATAACAAGTGGCGGAGTGGACGGGACTCGAACCCGCGACCCCCGGCGTGACAGGCCGGTATTCTAACCAACTGAACTACCACTCCGCAGTGGTATGTGCATGGGGTAATGCACTTACTAATTTTGTTACGATATCAAATGGCGGAGTGGACGGGACTCGAACCCGCGACCCCCGGCGTGACAGGCCGGTATTCTAACCAACTGAACTACCACTCCGCAGTGGTATGTGCATGGGGTAATGCACTTACTAATTTTGTTACGATATCAAATGGCGGAGTGGACGGGACTCGAACCCGCGACCCCCGGCGTGACAGGCCGGTATTCTAACCAACTGAACTACCACTCCGCAGTGGTATGTGCATGGGGTAATGCACTTACTAATTTTGTTACGATATCAAATGGCGGAGTGGACGGGACTCGAACCCGCGACCCCCGGCGTGACAGGCCGGTATTCTAACCAACTGAACTACCACTCCGCAG
>NZ_NTLW01000182.1:0-19898 GCF_002632075.1 Pseudoalteromonas sp. ESRF-bin5
AATGGCAATACAGACCAGGCAAACTTGTTATTAAGTAAGCTTGATAACCAACTAACACAACAAACACCTTGCGTAAAAAAACTCAAGGTTATGTCTCGTATTCAAGGTAAAGACAAGGCAGTAATTCAAGAAGCAAAGCTGCTTGCTCGTGCCGGTAGATATGAACAAGCACGTCAAATTTACAATAAAATATTTAATGATGTTTATCCTACTTTAAACTTTGAGCTTGAGCATTTAAGCTGGTATGCACAAGACAGCGCTCAATGGCAAGGGGTTAAAAATGGTTACAAGCAATTATTAAAACGCTATGACAACCTAGGCACTATAGAAGTTGCTTATGCCAGACATTTGCTAAGACGTAACCCACGCGATAAAGCAGCTATGCGTATTTTAAGTAAGTATGGATCGACATCGGGTTTTAGTGATGAAGTTGAAGGTATTTGGCTCTCTGCACTAAAAAACATGCCCATAAACAGTAATACTGACAAGCAATTTCAGCAATACTTTATACTTTACCCGTTTAGTAATAAGGGAGAGTTACAGTATCAAGACTTTAAAAAGCAATTAAAAGCACGCCAAAAATTATTAGCCGACCCGGCTTATCAGCTTTGGTTAAAAGGCAATAAGCTACTCGAACAAGAAAGGTTAAATGCAGCAGAACCTCTTCTATTAAAAGCATTAAAAGGCCGCCCTACTGACGGCGAAATAATGAACAGCTTAGGCATACTTTACCTACAATTAGGGGAGCATGGTAAAGCCTATAACTATTTTACACGTGCACAAAAATACACTGCCGACTTTGCAGAGCGAAATACCCTTAAAAGCATGGCTAAAACAGCTAAGTTTTGGCTGTATATTCGCCAAGCAAGAGACGCTATAGACAGCAGTGAATTTAGAGTTGCCAAATTTAAACTCGATTTAGCCGCCGCATTAGAAGAAGAACCTAATACCGTACTGGCAAATCGTGGCACCTTACAATTTGCCCAAGGGCTATATTCACAAGCTGCGCTTACCTACCAAGTGGTGCTTAAAAGCGAGCCGTTAAACGAAGGCGCCCTATTTGGCTTACTTGAAATTGCAAAGCTTGAACAAAGTGAAAAAACGCTCACCTCTTTTTTTAATCGACTTTCATTTTCACAAAAAGAAATATTAAGAGCGTCATATTTAAGCTCATTAAGTAGCGTGTATAGAACTAAGGCAACAAAGCTAACTGAAGCTGGTGAATTAGAAGAGGCTGAAAAAATATTAAAAGAGGCTATTCAAGCAACACCAGAAGAGCCTTGGTTATATTACGACTTAGCGTTTATATATCAACAAAAAGGACTCACCGACAAAGCCCGCTCATTGTTTAATAATGTATTGTGGCAATTTCCGCTAAATTCACAGCTTAGGTATAGCCATGCACTGTTTTTGCGTGCTTTAGACGATTACCAAGGTGCGCTTGCTACGCTTCAGTATATTCCATTTAAATCTCGCGATGCTGACATTGTATCTCTTGAACAACAGTTACAACTTAATGAGTCTTTAGCACAAAGCGAACGTTTTATTAATTCTCAAAATAAAGCGGCTGCTATTTATCACTTAAGTGCGTTAGAAGCACAAAATTTAACGCCACCAATGAAAGCGGAGCTAGCACGAAGCTGGTTTAGCATAGAAGAACAAAACCACGCTTTAAAACTCATGCGTGACGCATTAGCTGAAGACCCCTCATTATCAGCCTATTGGCATATGCTGTATGGAGAATGGCTTTTAGCACAGGGTAATAAAGCTCAGACTACGGATTGGTTCAATCGTTATCGGCTTCCTGAAAATGCCTCTGAGGGTGAAATAGACCAGTTTGTGCAATTACAAAATGCCTATTATTCTGAGTATTTTAGTGGCAGTGATCTTATTGCGAAGCTAAATCAGCTTGATCAAAAATACCCAAGTTCATCAGCAACAACAACTGCGCTAATAAATGCAAACTTAGCACTTGATCAAAACCAATCAGCGATTATTTTATACGAACAAAAACTAAAAAATAATCAGTTAATTGAACCTCAAGCTTTAATGGCAATATCCAAAGCCTATAGAGCACTTGGGGATGATTTCCAAGCAAAAGAGGTCACACAGCTCGCCATTGAACAAAGTACAACGCAAGAAAGTTATTTTCAGCGTCAAATTATGGAATCGTTAAACGATTTTAATTACGCTGGTGATGCCCTTTACTTAGCCGAGCAACTTATTCAAAAAGCACCTAATGATTTAGAGCTTCGTTATTTAGGCGCGCAAGTTGCTGCTAATTTTAATGAAACAGAGCAAGCACAAACGTGGTACGCACAAACGCTTTCACCTAATCGTCAACTAAATGAAAAAGAACTCTACGCATCACTTTCGCGCATTAATGAAAACGACGAGTGGTATATAAACGGTGCCAAACGAGAACTACTCAGCCAACAAAACAAAAACCAAGCCTACATTGCTGTTGGTGTAAATTTTAGCGGACAAGTAAGTACTGAAAGTGAGGCTACATTGGGCGCTGGTTTAGTCCCTATTGAAGCGTACTTTCCGCTTTGGCAGGGGCAAGGCTTTGTAAAAATAGATCCTACAAGTATTAGCGCGCAAACAACACGATTTGACGAGCAATTTGCTGGCAGTCGATACGGTCAAGGCGCTTTGTGTATATTTACCTGTGGTATTGACGAAGTAAGTCCTGAGCAAGATGGCGTTGATATTGGCATTGGTTGGCAGAACGAAAACTGGCGCGTAGATATTGGTACAACACCACTGGGCTTTTTAATCGAAGACATTGTATGGGGTGTTAACTATTCGGACGACTTTGGTGACTTTGGCTATAGCCTTGAGTTAGAAAAACGACCAGTAACCAGCTCAGTACTCGCCTATGCTGGTCTTGAAGACGTTAATACTGGTAAAATTTGGGGGGGTGTTCGCTCAACTGGTTTAACCGCTAATGTTTCTCATGATTTAGGCGGCAATTGGGGGTTTTGGTCTAGTGCTGACTTTACATTATATAAAGGTCAAAACGTAAAAGATAACCAGCGCTACCGCTTGATGGGCGGCACCTATTATCGTGTGATAAGTAATCAAGACCGCGAATTTACAGTGGGTGCAAGTTTATTGCATTGGGCCTATAAATTTAATTTAAGTGAAGAAACCTGGGGCCACGGCGGCTACTACAGCCCACAGAACTATATTGGGTTATCGGTTCCTTTGACCTACGATGCACGATGGGGTGATGACTTTGTATACCGCGTAAAAACAGGCGTGTCGTATTCACAAACTAAAACGCAAGCCATCGACTTTTTCCCTAATGATCCTGACCTTCAAGCTGAAGCCTTTGTTCGCCAACTTGAAACCGGTGTAGATCCTGCCTTTGATTCAGATACCAGTGCGGGCGTATCGTACAATTTAGAAGGCAGTTTTGAATACAGAATAACCCCACATTGGTTCTTTGGTGGTTATTTAGCTATTGACCGTTCTGACTTTTACGAACCTAATTTTGGCCAACTGTATATCCGTTACTACTTCAATCCTGTCTACGGGACCCTTGAGTTTCCGGGTACACCTATTATCCCTTATGCTGAGTTCTAACTTAGCATAAGGTGATACACCGCTCAGTACTTCCCCTCGCCTTGAGGTATATGTATACTTGTGCGCAATTGTAGCTAGGATAAGGGTGTGTCTCTTACCTTGTGGTGTTATAGCCATACAGCAAATCATTATCTTAGATACAAATAATATACTGGTGGTCGAGCACTTTAACCTTATAAACAGGCTAACTTAGCTAAAGCAAAAAATTATAAGGCCATCACAACAATTCTTTAAGTTAGGAAGTAAATATGAGTTCAGCTCCAGATAGTGGCTGGTTTGGCCACCCTAAAGGACTTTCGACATTGTTCTTCACTGAAATGTGGGAACGAATGAGTTATTACGGTATGCGAGCTATGCTCGTATTATTCATGACAGCAAGCTTACAACAAGAAGGCCTTGGCTTTACGGTTGCATCAGCGGCTGCAATTTATGGTTTGTACACAGGTGCGGTATACTTTTTAGGCTTACCTGGCGGTTGGTTAGCAGATAGGTTATTTGGCGGCCAAAAAGCGGTTTGGTACGGTGGTATTATCATTATGTGTGGCCACATTATTTTGGCCGTTCCACATGAATATTCATTTTTTATTGGTTTAATTTTTGTTGCAACAGGTACGGGCTTACTCAAGCCAAATATCAGTGCAATGGTAGGCCAGTTATACAGCGATGCTGATGAGCGTCGTGATGGCGGTTACGCTATTTATTACATGGGTATTAACATGGGTTCTTTAATAGGTTACTACGTATGTGGTTACTTTATGGAGAACGTAGGTTGGCACTGGGCATTTGGTGCAGCAGCTGTTGGTATGGCCATTGGTTTAGTACAATACAAACTTACCCTTAATAACTTACCAGAGCACAGCGCTTTACCTGCTAATCCATTAAGCGCTAAAGGCACTTCACGTACATGGGGTGCTATCGCATTATTTGTGGCTGTTGTTGCGGGCGTTACCATAGCCGCTATGACTGGTGCTATCATTATAAACCCTTCGGTTGTAGCCGGTTATACAGCTGTTGCATTTACTATTATATTCTTTGTGTACTTTGGCCTTATTTATTTTAAAGGTAAATTAACAGGCGAAGAAAAACAAAGAATGTGGGCACTATTTTTAGTGTGTGTTGCCTCTGCATGTTTTTGGTCTGGTTTTGAGCAAGCAGGTTCTTCATTAAACCTATTTGCCCGCGATTACACCGACCGACTTATAGGTACTTTTGAAATTCCAACTACATGGTTTCAATCTTTAAATTCACTATTTATTATTGTTTTATCGCCATTTTTTGCTGCGCTTTGGATAAACCTATCTAAAAAAATGATATCGCCTACTTACAGCGTAAAATGTGCATTTGGCCTGATCATCATGGCCTCAGGCTTTTTAGTCATGTTTATGGCAGCACATTATGCAGCAGAAGGCTTAAAAGTAGCGCCTTACTGGTTGGTTACTACGTACTTTTTACACACAGTGGGTGAGCTTTGTTTAAGCCCTGTTGCATTAAGTGCAGTAAGCAAGTTATCGCCGCGTCGCTATACGGGTCAAATGATGGGTGTGTTTGTTTTAACTTACTCTATTGGTAATATTATCGCAGGTTTACTTGCTGGTAACTTTGATCCTAATAACGTTCAAGAAATCCCTACCCTATACTTACAAATTGCATTATTTAGCATTGGTGTAGGTATTGTTTTAGTGCTTATGAGCTTTAAAGCGAAAATATGGGAAAAACAAGGATTAGAGACCTAATTCGGTTAATCCTTTTGTATTAATAATTATTTACTGCATATTCTAAATGTAGTAACAAATAAAAAATGCCCCCATAATTGTTATGGGGGCATTTTTATACAGCTATGCTCCCATACTTTTAACTGATATTATGCATTAATAAATTGTTAAATTAGACACCCGAGGACTGCTGTATATGTTATTGGACAAGTTATTAAAAATAGCTGCAATACCATTTTTGCTCTTTATGTTAAGTGCATGCGGTGGTGCGAGTGATGCAGTAACGGTTAATCCAAACGATCCTGTTGAACCCGAGCCAACCCTACTTCCTTTAACTGCTGCTAACGGGTTAAACTCAACGCTAGATAACGGCGGGTTTGAATTAATTATCCCTGCAAATATAGCTTCATCAAATAGCGAAATCACTTACGAAAAAACAACACTAGATGATGCCAACGCACAGTTAAACATTATCTCTGATTTACACACCCTTATACCCGACCCTGACATTTCATTTTCAGACTCCTTTACTATTAGAATAAAAATACCTGAAGACTATGTACTCGGTGGGCAATTATTCATAGCCAGACAGTTAGGCCTAAATAGGTGGGAAACGATTACTAACTCAACCGTAAGCGATGATTATGTCAGTGCACAAGTGAATCAAGTCGGCACTTATGCAATTCAAATGCAGCGTAAAGAAGCATTCGCCGATATTGGTCCAACATGTGAAGCGAGCGCAACAACACAATCGGTACGCTTTGTTCATGTAGCAGACTTACATGCTCGTTTTGGGTATGAGGAACAATACTTTAGCCGTATTAAAGCCTATTACAATCAAGTCGCCAACCAAACACCACACACCCTATTTACCAATGGTGGTGACGATTATGAAAAAGGCACGGTAGCAGAGCAACTTTCACAAGGTACAGCAACCGAAGAAGCCATTAAAGCGATGCAGTTTGACATTCGTGTTGTGGGAAACCACGACTATGCATGGGGACCAGAAAAACTACTGAGCTATTCGCAAGATGATAAAGCGATTGTGCTTGCAAGTAACACTCGCTATGAAGGGGAGCAACTTCAAGATTTTGCCGCTGTGAGCTTTGCAAAAGTGCAAGTGGGCTGTGTCACCTTAGGTGTATTTGGCATGACGTCGGTGCCATGGAATGAATTAGATGAGCCACAGCAAGACGATCCAATTCCTGATTTTATAAAACAATTTAAAATGAGCTGGGAGTGGCAACAAGTTGCACAAAGCATTGTAGACCAATACCGTGATGATGTTGATTACATGGTAATGCTAAGCCATTTAGGAGTAGGCCTAGATACAGATATGGCAACTGAGGTTGCAGGTATTGATTTAGTATTAGGGGGCCATACCCATGGCGGCGAAAGCTTTGATACACTAGAAAATGGCGCCATTGTTATTCAACCTGACTTTTATGCAAAAGGGATAACCGACTTAACACTTGAGTTTAATTTAGCTGATAAAACAGCACCTGTTGTGAACTATCAAACGATTGCCACTGAAACCATCACTGAACGTGATGAACCGACAAAGCAAGCCATAGATGAAATTATGGGCCGTTACGCGCCTGATGCACAAACCGAAATAGCTATTTCAGAAAACTACCCTAGTGCAATTGAGTTAGCTGAAATAACAGCATTAGCCGCGCAACACGAAAGCTCAATCACAGCTGCACTTTTAAACCCCGAACTGGTTCAAAAGCGTTGGACACCCGGCACGCTCACACAAGAAGATTTTCACGAAGCATTTTACGTAGAAAGACAGCCTTCAAATACACCCGGTTTTAACGCAATATATAAAGTGACAGTAACAGGTACAGACTTAACATCTATGTATGCAAGCCAACCTGACTGGTTTTTACTCACACCCGAAAACATTCAAGCAACCAGCAATTATGATGTCGCTTTATTTAAAGGCGCAGCGCTTAACCCTGAATTATTTTTTAATGGTGTTACATTTTCAAACGTAGAACCCATTGCCGAAGCATGGTGGTTACTAGATCAGTACGCCCGATTTAGAACAAGCCAGTGCTTATACCTAGATACCAACAATCAACTGTTTTCATGTACAAACGAAGAAAACATAACGGTATGGAATTTTGATAATACAGCAAGCCCACTTACAGCAGATTTTGGACCTTCAGTACTCAGTTACTTCGATCCTGAAGAAAAAGACTGGGGCCCAGAAGAAACTCAATATAAAACCACTACCGAACTCGGCATTAGTGATTTGAGTGATGGGCCGTCAGGTGTAATGGCATTTTCAAGGCATGCACCAACCGAAGGCCTACATATTAACTTAAACACACCCGCTAACGGCGATTATGCCGCTGATGGCATGGTTTCAGACTACACACTTGTAATGGATTTATACTGGCCAGCAGAAGGCCAAGATATTTACCGTGCGGTTGTTCAAGCGGATACCGTTAACTACTTAACCGACGATGCCGACATATTTATTGACCCAAGTGGTGGTTATGGTAAATCAACCAGCGACAGCGGCTATTTTGGCAATACACAACCAGACTCTTGGCATCGTGTCGCTTTAGTATTTTATACTGCACCTACCAATGGCGTATTTGAAGTGTACATAGATGGCGAACTAGTGGGTGTAAAGGAAGATGGAGAAATAAACAACCGCTGGGCACTCAAAGACGCAGTGCTGCTGTTTAATGATGACAACTTTGAAACCGAGCCTGGCTACTTAAATGCCATGCTTTATGCCGGCCGTGCAATGAGCCGCGACGAAATAAAAAGCTTAGGTAATGCGCAGCAAAAACTCACTTATGAGCAAGCAACACGCGTACTTAATCAAACCATTGAACGCCATTACCAAGCTGCGCCTGAAATAAAACCAAACTTATGGTTACAACAGCGTAGCAAGTTTTTTGGTGAACACGCCAAAAATGTAAACAATTAATTACACTTAACCCTATTTCATACCACTTCAAAAAAGAGAGTTTAGCTACTTAAACTCTCTTTTTTATTACTATAATTCATAAGCTTAATCAAAAAACAGCCACTAAAACTGCTTACTTTTACAACGTAAAAATTTTCTACTGTATTGACTCAAAACAACTTGGCCACAAGCGTCCTATAAAATTTACACACCACTCAATTACTAAATACCTGGCTGCTCTTCCCCTAAATCTAATTCTGGTTAATTATCTTGGCATTAACACAACAACAAATAATCACAGTGCTTAAATTGTGGGAGTAATTAAAATGAGTGAAGTAACTAACTATTTAGGTTTAGTCGGTATTGAGTTTACTGAATACGCCACACCTGATGCAGATTACATGGATAAAGTATTTACTGACTTTGGCTTTTCAAAGCTTAAAAAGTTTAAAGGTAAAGACATTGTTTATTACAACCAAAACGACATTCACTTTTTACTGAACAACGAGCGTGAAGGTTTTTCTGCTGAATTTGCTAAAAGCCATGGTCCAGCAATTTGTTCAATGGGGTGGCGTGTAGAAGACGCACAAAAAGCATTTGAAACAGCTGTAGAGCGCGGTGCAAAACCAGCAACAGACTCTACACACAAAAACCTTCCTTACCCTGCAATTTACGGTATTGGCGACAGCCTAATTTACTTTATTGACCAATTTGGCGATAAAGGCACCATTTATGAAAGTGACTTTGAAGATTTAGCAACGCAAACGGTTGTTGAAGACAAAGGCTTTAAGCGTATCGATCACCTAACTAATAATGTTTATAAAGGCACAATGGAAACATGGGCAAACTTTTATAAAGATGTGTTTGGTTTTACAGAAGTACGTTACTTTGACATTAAAGGTCAAAAAACGGCGCTAATTTCATATGCGCTTAAATCTCCATGTGGCACCTTCTCAATTCCAATCAATGAAGGTAAAGGCAACGACAACAACCAAATTGACGAATACTTAGGTGAATACAATGGCCCAGGCGTTCAACATTTAGCATTTTTAACTGATGATTTAGTTAGCTCGCTAGACAAGCTAGATAAATCAACTATTGCAACGCTCGATATTATTCCTGAATACTACGACACCATTTTCGACCGTGTGCCGTGGGTAAAAGAAGACAAAGACAAAATTCGCGAACACCAAATACTGGTTGATAGCCAAAGCGAAAATTGTTACCTACTACAAATTTTCTCTAAAAACTTATTTGGCCCAATTTTTATAGAGATGATTCAACGCGTTGATGATGGCGGTTTTGGTGAAGGTAATTTCCAAGCGTTATTTGAATCAATTGAACGCGATCAAGAGCGCCGCGGCGTTTTATAATCTTTTTGAGTAAATTAAAAGCAGCGACCTTCGCTGCTTTTTGTCGTTTTAATATTTAAAATGTATGGCTTAAAGTGCAAGTATGCTTAAATAAATACTACATTGTTGCCATACAGTTAAACCAAAGGAAATGTAATGAGCCTAATTAACGAAACCCATGATATTAATTTAACAAGCTGGGTAGAGTCAGCGAATGTCGCCAATTGCGACTTCCCTATTCAAAACTTACCATTTGCCGAGTTTCGTCGCAAAGGCACTAACGAAGTATTTCGTGGCGGTGTTGCGATAGGTGATCAGGTCATAGACCTTGCAAAACTAAATGAGCTAAATGTATTTACAGGCGACGCTAAAACAGCACTCGATGCAGCGAGCGAGTCAACGCTAAATACATTTATGGGTTTAGGGCAGCAATATTGGTCAGCACTTCGTTTAGCCCTTTCAAAAGCATTACGCGAAGGCGCTGATTGTCAAAAAGATATTGCGAGCGTATTAATATCGCAAGCTGAAATTGAATTTTCATTACCATGTCGTATTGGTGACTACACCGATTTTTATACTTCTATTTATCATGCAACAGCAGTAGGTAGTTTATTTCGCCCTGATAACCCATTATTACCAAACTATAAATGGGTACCAATTGGTTACCATGGCCGTTCTTCATCTATTGATGTGTCTGGGCAAACATTTCACCGTCCTAAAGGACAAACTAAAGCACCTGATGCTGATGTGCCCTCGTTTGGTCCATGTAAACGCCTTGATTACGAGCTAGAGCTTGGCATTTACTTAGGTAAAGGAAATGCGCTTGGCGATGCAATTGCAATCGATAATGCAGAAAACCATGTATTTGGCTTTTGTGTGTTTAACGACTGGTCGGCCCGTGACTTACAAGCTTGGGAATACCAACCATTAGGTCCGTTTTTAGCGAAAAACTTTGCATCAACAGTGTCTCCTTGGATTGTTACAACAGAAGCACTTGCACCGTACAGAACAAGTTGGACGCGTGATGAAAACGATCCTCAACCTATGGAATATCTAGAGTCTGCCGCTAATCGCGAGCAAGGTGCATTTGATATTCAAATGGATGTAAAAATTCAAACCGAAAAGATGCGTAGCGAAGGGCACTCTCCTACCCGCGTATCTACCTCTAGCTTTAAGCACTCTTACTGGACTGTAGCTCAAATGGTAACTCACCACACAGTTAACGGGTGTAACTTTATGCCGGGTGATATGCTGGGTTCGGGTACGCAATCGGGCCCAACACATGAAGAAGCGGGTTCTTTACTTGAGCTTTCTCGTGGCGGTAAAGAAAAAATAACGCTAAGCAATGGCGAACAACGCAGCTTTTTAGAAGATGGCGATAACGTTATTATGCGCGGCTGGTGTGAAAAAGAAGGCTTTGCGCGTATTGGTTTTGGTTCAGTTGAAAGCACGGTTTTAGCCGCAAAATAATCTCAATCAAACATACTTAAATGAAAGGGCTGCTCTTAAAAGCAGCCCTTTTTTATTAATTTTTGAACAGTTACAATTTTTTTCTGGCTTTTTAAGCTCAGATTGATACATTATTCCGGTTAGTAGCCAGTGTTTATATGCCATGTCAGTATTTATAAAGTCTTACAAAAAACTTTTTCCAGCTCGCCAACTCCTTATTCGTCAAAATGGCGAGGTTAAGCATGTTGTTTTAGCGCCTTGGTTACAACTTTTTGCAATAGTGCTTATTTTAGCAACACTTGTATGGGTGAGCATTTCTAGCTTTCGTGTATATACACAAACTAACCATATCTCTGACATAGAAAAAAATCAGCTTAACAAACAAGCACTATGGGAACAAAAAGTTAGCGAGCAACAACGTCTTCACGAACAGCAACTCAAACAGCTAGTAACTCTTGAACAAAAACAAGCGCTACTTCAAAGTATGATCGAATCTTTACCTGCTTCAATTAGCCAAGACGTTATTCAGTTAGGTGAAGAGCTTGAGTCACCTATTAACGAAAATAAAAACGAATTTCATGAACCTTTAGTAGATGAAGACCCAAATGCTAAGCAAGTTAATTTAGGTAAGCCTATTAGTTTTGAAACACGTTTGGCACATTTAAATGAGCAATACGAACAAAGCTTTAATTACCTAGACAAAAAAATAAACGAACGACATAACGCTATTTTAGCCATGCTTAAAGGCGCAGGCCTTGATGCCGCATTGGAAAAACACCTAGCAATTAACTCTTTGCATATTGCTCAAGGTGGCCCTTTTGATGTATTCGATGAAACAAATATACCCGGTCATTTTTTGGCTATAGTTGATAAGTTAGTCGCGTTAAATAATCTAGAAAATTTATTAACTGAATTACCTAACACCCTGCCCTTACCCGCTGCAAAATATTATATTTCAAGTAGCTTTGGCTTACGTAAAGACCC
This sequence comes from Pseudoalteromonas sp. ESRF-bin5, assembly GCF_002632075.1. NCBI lineage: Bacteria > Pseudomonadati > Pseudomonadota > Gammaproteobacteria > Alteromonadales > Pseudoalteromonadaceae > Pseudoalteromonas > Pseudoalteromonas sp. ESRF-bin5. Next base: position 12,018 of record NZ_NTLW01000182.1, read on the forward strand.
AATGAATAACCGCCGAGCATTTCACAAAGGCGTAGACTTAGCGGGTTGGCACAAAACCGAAATTTTTGCTCCGGCCGACGCTGTAGTTCTTCGTGCAGGGCGTAATGGCGGATATGGTAACTTTATTGAACTTGAACACAAAAATGGCTTAGTAACTCGCTTTGGCCATTTAAATAAAATAAAAGTAAAAAAAGGCCAGCACATTGCCAAGCATGATGTAATTGGTTTAATGGGGAGCACTGGTAGAAGTACTAGCACTCATTTACACTACGAAGTATTGGTTAATGGCGAACAAGTCAATCCTCTAAAAATAACAAAGGCGCTTTCTCGTGTTCGGTAGAAAAAAATCAACAAGTACTAACCTAAGAAAGGTTAATCATACCCCCTCTATTATTTCTGAAGATGTGCGCCTTACTGGCACTTTAATAAGCCAAGGCGAGGTTCAACTTGATGGACGCATAGATGGCGACATAAAAGCCGAGCAATTAGTTATTGGCTCCTCCGGTGTAGTTGAAGGAATTGTTGAAGCAGTAGGCATTGTTGTTAAAGGCACTGTTATTGGCTCTATCAATGCAAGCGAAGTAAAAATACAAAGTGGTGCTCACGTCCATGGCGACGTATTTCATGATTCATTGAGTATAGATGCTGGCGCTATAATTGAAGGCAACTTAAAGCAACGCACTGAAAAAGAGACGGTAGAGTTAACTGCTGAACCAATTGAAAATGAAGTTAAAACACTGATTGAAGAAGATGACAGCGGCTTGTCGTTTGTAAATAAACAAGCCACGGATAAAAGCGAGCGGTAGGCTATTTTTTCTCAGTAATATACATTGTAATATCTGCAGTGAACACGAGTTCGTTGCGGGTATTATAAAGCTTTACTGGTACTACTAAATCTTCTTTATCAATCCACTGGCGTGGTAAATCAATTTCAGCAATAGCGGTAACGTCTGTATCAACCTTTGCCAAATATTGTACGGTCATTCCCTTGGGTATCCAACGATGGGTTTTTACCGGTACAGTCGCGTCAACCATCACCCCTGCACATAACTCAGCCAAATTACACTGCGCAATTGCATGAATGGTTCCAATATGGTTATGAACACTACGACGATTTTTAACAACAGCACTACAGTGCCCTTCTCGCAGGTCTAATACATACGGCTTCATTGAGCCAAAGTAAGGTGCTTTAAAACAAACAGCTTTAGTAAAAAGCCAATTGCCAAAGGGTAAGTTTTTAAATTTATGCCACGTTTTAACTAGTGGTGATTGATTTGCCATTTTTATTATCCAGTTACAGTTACTTTATTAACGCTAACACATCAGACCAGTTTAAAAAAGCCGTTTTAATTACTGCTTTTATTATGTGTTTAACAAAAAATACGAATGACGACGTATGCATAGGCCAAAAGCCCTTTCTTTTTTACGAGTGCCCCCCTAAAATACGCGAAAAAGGAGACTCAATGCATACACAGCCCGCAAAACCTAATCTAACTTTATTACTTATCTTAGCGTTGCTCGTTATTTTTTGCCCTATGGCTATTGATATTTATCTGCCCGCTTTTCCTACCATAGCAGAGCAATTTTTGGTGACTGAGCAACAAGTGCAGCAAACTGTTGCCATTTTTATGTTAACCGTTGGACTAGGTCAATTAATTGCAGGGCCATTAGCAGATAGATTTGGCCGAAAGCCTGTCGCATTAGTGGGTATTAGCTTATATGCAGGCTCTGCGTTACTTGCTTACTGTGCCCCTTCGTTTGAAGTATTACTTTCTGCTCGAGCATTACAAGGGTTAGGTGCATGCGCCACATTTGTTGTCGCTTTCGCTATTGTAAGAGACAAATTTGGTAGCGAACGTAGCGGCCAAATTATTACTTACTTAAATGGCATTGTGTGCTTTATTCCTGCGTTAGCGCCCATTTTAGGTGCTTGGTTAACTGTTAAGTTTGGCTGGGAAATGAACTTCTTATTTTTAACTGGGTTTGCATTGTTAGGCTTTATTGTTACGTTTTTCTTCTTTAGAGAAACACGACCAGCCGATAGCGTTTATCAGGGGCATATTCTCGATTTAAGACGCTTTATACCTATTATTTCAACGCCACTATTTTTATTTAATAGCTTGCTTTGCATGGTTACTATGTCGGTTATTTTAGTGTTTGTCACCCTAGCACCTGGCTGGATAATTACTGAGCTTGGCGGAAGCGTAGCTAATTTTACATTTTGGTTTTCACTTAATGCCGTTTTAAGCATTATTGCCAGTTTTATTATGCCACTGTACATTAAACGCCACCCCAAACGCGCTTTAAAAATAGGGTTACTGCTATTGGTTGGCTCGGGATTACTTATGCTCCTGTTTAGCCAATATAAATCAGCTTTGGCGTTAATGATCCCCATGTTTGTGGCTGCATTTGGTTTTGCGCTAACTCTTGGTTCTGCAGCAGGTAGAGCATTAAGCTTGTTTCCTAAACAAGCGGGCACAGCTTCAGCGTTGCTTGGTGCAATGCAAATGAGTGGTGCAAGTTTGCTGGTATTTATTACTCAATTTTTACAGTTGCAGACCCCTATATTAATTGGCGTCCACTTTTTATTATTGGTCCCTTTTAGCTATTTATTGTTTCGCAAAGCGCAGTTTTCATAATTCACCTTATTAAACACAAACTATTAATGGGAAAATACGGCTTATTTTCCCCACGCTCCCTTTAAAAACGACGCTTAAAAAGCAGCAAGTGAAACTTGTGTAGTGAGAGGTCAATCAAGCTCTATATCGGTGATACAGTAAGCCATAGACTGCTTTTTATTTATCATTACGATTGGTATCATCAACTATCTTTAATTAATTCATGTATATGATGATCAACCCTGATTTTCTCTTCTCTTTTTTAATTGCTAGTTTTTTAATGGCGGTTGCCCCAGGCCCTTCGAATGCGTTTTTAATGGCACAAACATTTGCAAATGGCCGTACTGCGGGTATGCAAAGTGCGTTTGGTTTTGCATTAGGTGGTGTTGTGCATACCTTTTTTGCCGTAATAGGCTTAAGTGCTATTTTAAAAGCATCACCCGCTGCCTATAGTGCTGTTCAATATACAGGTGCAGCTTATTTGTGTTATTTGGGCTTTATGATGATAAAAAGCACGCTAAAAAACACAGCTACTTCCACACAAACACAAAGTGAAGATAAGCCACACGTAAGCACTGCTAAAAAGTCTAATGTGATGTTTCAAGCCATGATGACCGAGGTACTTAACCCTAAGGTCGCTTTATTTTTTATTGCATTTATTCCACAGTTTGTCGACCCGAGCTTATCATCAGCAACTTTTCAGCTCGCATTTTTTGGCCTGCTATACCCTATTTTTGCTTTTCCAATAGACTGCACGTATATTTATTTTGGCGACAAGATCGCACAGTTTTTTAGGCAGCATCCAAATAGTCAACTTTGGATTGATAGAGTAACGGGAATAATATTTATTGCCCTCGCTATTAATCTACTATTATAACTTTCCTAAATGCTAACAGTTGGTGTAACTATGAGCATTTAGGCACAAATAAAAAGAATTAATATGGAACAAAAAACGCAATCTCTCCCTGCAAAAAAAAATATTGCCCTTGTTGCTCACGATGGCAAAAAAGCCGCACTAAAGCTGTGGTGCGACAAACATAAAAACACACTGAGCAAACACACCTTATACGGCACAGGTACAACGGGGCATTTAATTCAAAAAAGTACAGGGCTTGATGTTGTTCAGCTTTTAAGTGGCCCAATGGGTGGCGACCAACAACTGGGCGCCAAAATAGCAGAGCATGAAATTCATGTTTTAATATTTTTTTGGGACCCTTTAGCTTCTCAGCCTCATGACCCTGATGTAAAAGCATTACTACGCTTAGCGGCAGTGTGGAATATTCCTGTAGCGTGTAACGAGGTAAGTGCTGATATGCTGTTAAGCTCTCCTTTAATGGAAAACGAGCTTGAGCGTACCTTGCCAGATTACGAAAAATACCTCGCAACCCGACAAATAAGTCTATAAGCCTTTTAAGTTACTTATAAAGCATGCTGGCCCATTTAGTCAGGCCAGCAGTTACGCTACCAAAATGGTCACCATTAACCATATTAATATCACCTAAGTGCTTGCTAAGTGCTGCTTTGATTAGTGGAGACTGCGCACTGCCCCCCGTTAAATAAATAACGTCTGGTGTTGTTTGTGCATCGCTTATTGCTTGTTTTGCCAAAGTGACTATTTGGCTAATACTACTTTCTACAGCTAGCGATAAATCATGAACAGATAAGTTTTTACTAAGTTCTGTATCTAAAAAGCGCAAGTCACAGTTAAAGTCATGTGTTGACGAAAGGGCTATTTTTGCGGCTTCACCTTGTTGAACAAGTTGATGCCCTTGCTTATTTTGTTGTAAGTGAATTAAGCGTTTATAAAGGTCTGGTGCACTTACATCTCGCAACTGTGCATTAAGTTCACGCGCCTGACTTTCACTGTAAAATTGGCTTTGCAAATTAACATCGTTAATTTTACATGCCTGCCAAAACGGCTGATTTGGCAAAGGTAATCCCGATTTAAATGTACTGCCAAGCCCTAATAAGGGCATTAACCCATGAAAGCTCAATGCAATATCTAAATCGTTTCCGCCAACACGTTTACCGCTGTGAGCTAAAAAGTCGTTATCGCGCTGACTATTTCCTCTAAAACTTGGACCCATTTGCACAAACGAACAATCACTGGTCCCCCCACCAATATCTATAACCAACACTTTCTGATCGTGTGTTAAATCACTTTCGTAATCGATACCTGCTGCTAGCGGTTCGTATAAAAAATTAACGTCTTTAAAGCCAGCACGTTTTGCAGCTCGCTCTAAAATACCCACAGCTTGCTGGTTCGACTGTTCACCGCCTACCGCCTGAAAGTTTACAGGGCGGCCAATAACAGTTTGAGTAAGTACTTTTTCTAAAGACTGCTCTGCGCGTTGTTTTATTTTTAAAATCATTGCCGTTGCAATGTCTTCAAAAAAGTTAATTTGGCCTTGCTTTAAACCGGTTGCACCAAAAAACGATTTGGGTGACTTAACAAAGTATCCTTCTTCAGGAAATTGAACGTATTCACTAATTGCTTCACGACCAATAAATAAGGTCTCATCTGAAGGTTGTAAATCAAGGTCTGATTTAATTCGAGGCAGTGAGTTTAAAAGGGCTTGGCGCTGAGATTTAAAATCTTGTTCATGCGCGGTTCCTTTCAAATGCTTAGCAACAAAATCAACCACCAAAGCACTGTGATGCGTATAAAGTGTAGAAGGTAAGTAATGCTTGCCTTGCTCTAAAGGCACTAACTGAACATTATTATTGTTCATTACACCCATAGCACAATTTGAACTACCGTAATCAAAACCTACAAACATATACCACCACACATTACCAAAAAGGCCGCGCAATTTAGCATATTTAAGATCACTTTTAAATTGCTATATGCTTTCTCGCACTCTTAAAAAGCTAGCAAAGCGAGGAAGGCCATTTTTAGTCAACCCATGAAAACGATAGGTAACAGTGCTACCAATGGCCGGTGGGTTTTGACGTTGTGCATCGCTAAATCCTGTACCAATTGAAAATAGCTGCCCAGAGGCTGACTTAACGCGCAGCGCACCAAGCATCCCCGTGTATTTCCCTTTACCCGGCAAATGAGCAATGACAACCGCCTCAGCATCAAGGTAAGGCTTTAACTTTAACAAAGCACCACTTCGTCCACTTTTATGTTTTGCATCAGCTAGGTGCAGTATAACGCCTTCTGCACCCTGTGCCGTTATGCTATTGAAGTAATCAGAGAGCTGTTTGTTATCTTTAAATTGAACCTGCTTAACTGCTTTAATGTGGGGCTGATTAATGTGTGTAACAAGTTGGGAATAATTTTTATAACGCTCGCTAAAAGCTAAGGTTTTATCTGGCATATCAAATATCTTGTAAGTGACGGCTTGCCAGTCTTTGTTATTTGGGATTTTAGTTCTTACTATACCGCTTAATGCAGCAAAGTGCTCTCGTTTAGTCCAAAGCTCGCCATCTAACCACGTATTGGGCAGGGATGCAGTAAACCAATGTGGTGCATTAATTATATTCCCTTTGCGAGTAACAAGCTGTGTGCCCGTCCATATGGCTCTTACACCGTCAAATTTTTCGCTGACTAAATAGGCACTAATATCATTGTGCTTTTCTTCATCATACACTTTGGCTAATAATACAGAAGGCTGAGAAGTATAAGCCGAGCAGCTAAACAAAATAACCGTAATAAATAACATCCATTTTATAGCAATCATTAGCGCATCCAAGCTAGGTAATAGTGACTTAAACTATAGTTGAGATTGCACCCATTGCCAAAACTCATCAAGGTTACCCATGCAATAGGTCGCTTTGCTAAAGTCATGATCTTTGGTGTGGCTATTAGCAATAGCAACCACCCTTAAACTCGCATTATTTGCGGCGCTTACGCCTGTAAATGTATCTTCTACGGCTATCGCATTTTCTGGCTTTACGTTTATTTGCTTTAAAGCGAGTAAATACGGGTCGCCTGCAGGCTTGGGGTTAATTACATCGTCTTTAGTAACAAGTGTGTCAAACAGCTCATAAAACCCTAACCCTTTTAGAATTGGCATAGCTTCGCTTGTTGCACTACCGGTGACAAGCGCCATTTTTAAGCCACTATTTTTAACCGCTTTTAGCGTTTGTTCTACATATGGCATAAGCGGTGGTAAGTTCGTTTTGACGTATTCACCAAATAATCGATATTTTTCAGCAGCTAAAAACTCAGCACTGACTGATAAATTATTCTCACTTTTAATTTCAATTGCCGCTTCTAGTGTAGGACGCCCTGAAAACCGCTGACAAAATTCATCTTCTAAATAACTTACCTCAAATGGCGCTAACAATGTGCTCCAACATACAAAATGCATCGCTTCTGAATCGACTAACGTGCCATCCATATCAAATAAAACGGCCTGTAAGCTCATGATCTCTCCTTAAATTAAAGTGCTAAAAAAAGGTGCTAGAGCACCTTTTTTGTTTTTTATTATTACTGCGTTAAACCCGCCGGCGGCTCACCAAAAGCTTCTTCACCGGTTTCAATATCAACTAACTCATAACCACGGGCTTTACGAACCACCTTAAGCACAGGTTTTTCAAAAGCAGTTTTTAAGCGCTCCGAGTCATCTTTTAATTCATCAAGCGTTGTACCAAACGGTGCTGCGCCTGTTTCTGACCAGTTAGTTACTTTACCATTTAGGTTATATTCTACTTCGTGTATTTGATATTGCGCCGCTTCATCTTTTGTTGCTTCACAAAAAATTACACGGTAATTCCAAAATCCAGCCATTATATTTCTCTATCAATAAACCAATTATGCGCTACTTTAACAGCTCTAAAAGGGATCACAAAATAAAAAGCCTGCACAATGCAGGCTTTTAAATGTAAATTTCTAATCTATTAATTAGAAAAATTTCACTTTAAATTCAGCACCAACATAACGCTCTTCATTAACAATACCCGTGTTATTGTTAAAGTCGATAGCGCCTATTGCTTGTTGCTCATCAAATAAGTTACGAACAAAACCAGCAACTTCGTATTCGTAGTCACCTTGTGCCCATCTGTAACCTGCACGAAGACCAACTTCAGTTAAAGGCTTGCCTTCAAACTCTACAGATTCATATAAGAACATGTTGATTTTGCTGCGGTAAGAAATGTCACCATTTGCAAAGAAATCACCATCTTCAAGCTCTTTAGTGTAACGAAGCGTAAAGTTAGAGATCCACTCTGGTGCATGCGGTAAGCTGTTACCGTCTAAAATTGCACGAGCTTCTGGACCAAAAGGACCTGCAACTTGGAAAGTTGGATCTGTCAC
>NZ_NTLW01000258.1:0-7447 GCF_002632075.1 Pseudoalteromonas sp. ESRF-bin5
TGAAGCGCAAACAGAGTCGTTAGTTGAAGAAAGCGATGACTTTGATTTGGACGATATCGACAGCTTAATTGATGAAGCAGATGAAGATTCCGTAAGTGAAGCGCAAACAGAGTCGTTAGTTGAAGAAAGCGATGACTTTGATTTGGACGATATCGACAGCTTAATTGATGAAGCGGACGACGGCTCAGCAAATGAAACATTAACAGACAATTCAGTAGAAGAAAGCGATGACTTTGATTTGGATGACATCGACAGCTTAATTGATGAAGCAGATGACGATTCAGCTAATGAAACGCTAACAGAGTCGTTAGTCGAAGAAAACGATGACATTGATACTGCTTTGGCCGGTTCTGTCGATGATTTAGCTGATGCACAAGAAGAGTTAAATGTTGATGATGTCGAATCTTTAGCTTCAGCTTTGATTGATGAATCTGAATCTGAATCGGAGAATGAGTCTGAAGAAGAGCCTGAGCTTGAAGAAGAGCCAGAGCTTGTAGAGGAGCCAGAGCTTGTAGAGGAGCCAGAGCTTGCAGAAGAGCCTGAGCTTGAAGAAGAGCCAGAGCTTGAAGAAGAGCCAGAGCTTGCAGAAGAGCCAGAACTTGAAGAAAAGCCAGAGCTTGAAGAGGAGCCAGAGCTTGCAGAAGAGCCTGAGCTTTTAGAGGAGCCCGAGCTTGAAGAAGAGCCAGAGCTTGAAGAAGAGCTAGAGCCTAATGAAGTGCTTGAAGACTTTGGGGCCGATGATTTTACAGACACATCAGACACGCTTTTAGATCCAGAAGATTTACTGGATGAATATAACGATGATGCGTTGCAAAGTGTAGACGAACTCTTAAATGAATTACAACAACCAGAAGACTCAGAATACGTAGAAAGCCCTGATTGGACACTTGATGATCTGGACGATGAAATTGAAGAGGTTGAAGTTGATCTAGGTGATGATCCCTTAGCAGAAGACACAGATTCTGATTTATCCCTTGAGGATGAATTACTAGAAACAGAATCAATAACGCCTAGTGAAGAGTTAGACGATTACCCTGAGTTAGAAATAGCTGAAGATCAAGGGGCTGAAACGCAAGAATCTACTAGCAATGAAGGTGAAAATGTTGTTAGTCAAACAGAAAAAGATTTAGCTGACTCTATTTCTAAGGGCGCAGACTTGAGTAACTTTGACGAGGAACTTGATGATGAGCCCCATGCCACTGCTGATTTTGATGAAGTCCCAATAATTGATGACAATGAGCTATTGGCGGTAGGCGATGCTGAAGAATTCGCGACAAAAGAAGGGCATAATGAATTAGATGATGACGAAGAGTTTGCAGAAGAGGTTTCAGATTTTTCGGATAATGATATCGAGGTGCTGGCTGATGAAGAACTTGATTCAGAACTATCACCAAGTCAAACAGAGCAAGAATTATCACAAGCGCTCTCATCAAGTATTGATTTAAATAGCCTAGAAGATGACTTTGACGATGAGCCGTTAATCGATAGTGAGTTTGAACAGTCAGATTCTGGACTTGATACTAATTCAGAAAGTGAAGAACCACTACCAGAAATTACAGATGAAGCATTGTTATCGCAAGAGGACTTTGATGATTCACAGGTTGATTTAGCAGGGTTAGACGCCGACTTAGAATTTGATTCTGTCAATGCAGAAGACTTTGAGGAGCTTGTTTCAGAGACGCCAGATGGTGATACTGATAACGACGAAGAGCTAGATGGATTAAATTTAGATGAAGTTGTTAGTGATACCACAATTGATGAAACTTTAGATGCAAGCCTAGAGCCAGAACTATCACCAAGTCAAACAGAGCAAGAACTATCGCAAGCGCTCTCATCAAATATTGATTTAGATAGCTTAGAAGATGATTTTGATGATGAGCCATTAATTGATAGCGAGTTCGATGAATCAAATTTAGAGCCTGAAATTAATGAAGAAGCCAACGTTTTAGTCCCAGAGGATACGGACGAAGATTCATTACTAGGCGCTGATTTAGAATTTGATTCTGTGGGTGTCGAAGGCGTTGAAGAGCAAGTTTTAGAAACGCCCCAAAACGACATTGAGAGAACGGATACTAAAGAATTTGAACAAGATTTAGATGATGATGGCGGCAGTGCGATTGCTCAGGAAGTCGACAGTGAGCATGAACGAGAATTATCACCAAGCCAAACAGAGCAAGAACTATCGCAAGCACTTTCATCAAATTTTGATTTAGATAGCCTAGAGGATGACTTTGATAATGAACCATTAATTGATAATGAGTTTGATGAATCAGAGTTAGTGCTAGAAACTAATGACAAGACTGAAGTATCAGCGCCTGAAGCTTCTGATGAAAGCCAAATTTTAGACGAAAACCTTGAATATTCACAAAACGATTTAGCAGAAACCGGTGTTGATTTAGAACTTGATCCTTTACCTGTTGAAATAGATGAGGTGCCAGTTTCTGATGTTGACGCTGATAGCACTGATTTACCTAATAGCGTAGAGTTTGAATCATCTGATTTAGGCATCGAGCAAACTGTTGATGATGAACTAGATGAACTAGATGAACTAGATGAACTAGATGAACTAGATGAACTAGATGCTGAGCTTGAAATCAATGACGAGGTTGAGGGATCAATTGCTCAAGTTAACGATGATTCGGTTTCGGTAGAAGAAGTTGAAGAGCTACTTCCTAATAGACCGGATAATGGTGCTGATTTCTCAGGTTCAGGTGAAGATAATAGTGAAATAACCAGTGACGATGCGTTAAATCCAGAGCTTAATGACAACGAAGCTGATAATCAAAATTCAGCTGAAGATGATATAGACAGCGCGGGAACTAACTTTAATGACGACCTGTTAATTGATGAATTTAATGAACTAGATGGTGTGCTCGACAATCTTAACGACTTAAACGATGACACACTTGATGATTTACTCACAGAGTCGAATAACGCTGATGCGGACTATTTAGCGCCTGATAGTAGCGTTGGGCTAGACAATCCAGCATTTATAAGTGAATCGGACGATGAAATAAATGAACAAACTAATGTTGATCGTGAAGCTGAACTAACTCAAGTTGATTCTCAGGGTGATACTAACCTTGTATCAGATGAAGCACTTGATGATGAATTTATGGCTGATTTAAGTGAAACCGATTTCGATTCATTGCTCAATGAGTTAGCCGCTCCCGATGAACTTGCTATAGAAGATAGCAGCGAGTTTGATGTTGACTTTGATTCTTTATTGAAAGAAGACTTAGTTGATGAAGAAGTCTTCAATCATAAAGAGCCAGTCCCTGAAGACGCAAAACCTTTAGGTGAAGACGATTTTGTAGATATTGACTCATTACTTGAGCAAAGTGACGATGCTGAACTTGAGCATGAGCCTTACAATGACGTAAATATAGACTTAGGTTTAAGTGAGTTTGATGCATTACTTGCTGGTGATAATCCAACAGACGTTGATGCCGAGAGTGGAGGTTACTCCGCTAAGTTAGACTTAGCACGTGCCTATATTGAAATCGACGACTTTGATTCCGCGCTTAAGGTGATTGAAGACGTAATAGCAAAAGGACCTGAAGAAGTTCAAGAAGAAGCGCTTAGTTTGCAAGCAAAATTACAACAATAGCTTTTGTGTTAATTTAAATACGATAAACCCATAATTGGTGATGCTGATTATGGGTTTTTTATTGTTTTTATATGATTACATCACGGTCGCTTTTATTGCGCCGCGAGATAGCATAAAATGCGCCGTTAATTAGTACAGTAGGTAAAACGATAAATATGCGAGTAGCACTTGGGGTTGAATATAATGGCGCACGTTATAGTGGTTGGCAGCGTCAATCGCACGTAAATAGTGTACAACAAGAAGTAGAAAAGGCGCTGTCGAGTATCTGTAACCACCCAGTTGAAATTGTGTGTGCAGGGCGAACTGACGCAGGAGTGCATGGAACAGGCCAAGTTGTTCATTTTGAAACCAATGCATCTCGTGAAATGGTCGCGTTTACTATGGGTATGAACACTTTGCTACCTAAAGATATTGCTATTCGATTTGCTCAACCTGTTGCAGAAGACTTTCATGCACGTTTTAGTGCAACCGCAAGAAGGTATCGCTACGTTATTTATAACTATCCATACCGTGGAGCTGTTATGAACGAGGGTGTTACTCATTTCCATCACAAGCTAGATGAAAAGGTAATGCAAGAGGCGTGTCAGCATTTAATTGGTGAGCATGACTTTACATCATTCAGAGCATTACACTGCCAAGCTAATACCGCTAAACGTACAATTCATCATTTATCTGTTCAGCGCCAAGGTGATTACGTTGTAATTGATATTAAGGCGAATGCATTTTTGCATCATATGGTGCGCAATATAACCGGTTGCTTAATGGATATTGGCTTACACAAGCACCAACCTATATGGTTAAAAGAGCTATTAGATTTAAAAGAGCGTGCTAAAGCGAGTGCAACCGCTAAAGCCGCTGGTTTGTATTTAGTCGATGTTGATTACCCAGAGCAGTTTAATATTCCTAAAACCCCACTAGGGCCATTATTTTTACCTGATGTTGATATTTAGTTAGAATTATTAATCGCTAAATTTAATTTCCTCTAACTACTAAGACCAGTTTTTTATACCGTGTTTGTGTAATTCATGTTTTAATTGAAAAAATCTGTTTGCTACTTATTAGCAGACTCGCGACACAGAACAGCATTAAGAGAGTTGCAAATGAGTTGGTTAGAAAAAATCTTACCTAAAACGACTAAGTCGTCAGGTCGTAAAGAAATTCCAGAAGGCGTTTGGGCTAAATGTACAGCTTGCGATTCAATTTTATATAAAGCTGAACTAGAAAAATCATTAAACGTCTGTCCTAAATGCGACCATCACATGCGTGTGAGCGGCCGTAAACGTTTAGAGCACTTTTTAGATGAAGGTGACCGCACGGAGCTTGGTACTGAGCACGAGCCTAAAGATGTATTAAGGTTTAAAGACTCTAAAAAATACTCAGACCGTATTAGCGCAGCCCAAAAATCAAGTGGCGAAAAAGACGCGCTAGTTGCAATGAAGGGCCGCTTAAAAGGCATTCCTGTTGCTGCGGTTGCTTTTGAATTCTCATTTATGGGTGGTTCAATGGCTTCGGTTGTTGGCGCACGGTTTGTTGATGCCGTAGACCAATGTTTAGAGCACAACATGCCATTAGTGTGCTTTTCTGCCTCAGGTGGTGCACGTATGCAAGAAGCACTTATGTCGCTTATGCAAATGGCCAAAACCAGTGCAGCACTTGCTAAAATGAGCGAAAAAGGATTGCCATTTATTTCGGTAATGACCGACCCAACAATGGGTGGTGTATCGGCTTCATTAGCAATGCTAGGTGATATTAACGTTGCTGAACCAAAAGCCTTAATTGGCTTTGCTGGCCCGCGAGTAATAGAACAAACAGTTCGCGAAACCTTACCAGAAGGTTTTCAGCGTAGTGAGTTTTTACTTGAGCACGGTGCAATAGACATGATTGTTGACCGCCGTGAAATGCGTGATACGTTAGCACGTGTGCTTGCTAAATTTATGAACTTGCCTTCTACTGAACAAGAGCATAGAGTAGCGTAAATTTAAGCTTTTCTGATTTATGCTATGACAAAAACAATCCCTAGCCAATCATCAAGCCTTGATGATTGGCTTTTTTATTTAGAAAGTGTTCACCCAGCCAACATTGCAATGGGCTTAGAGCGCGTTGCAGATGTTGCCAATAATATTGGCTTATTAAACACTTCCAGCAAAATTATTCTTATTGGCGGCACAAACGGCAAAGGCACGACTGCGCGCTGTTTAGAATCGCTACTACTTGCGCAAGGTTACAGCGTAGGTACTTACGCCTCTCCTCATTTAATTCGATATAACGAACGTGTTCGCATAAATGGTCAAGAGCTTGATGATCAATACCATGTTGATGCCTTCAACACGCTAGAGCAAGGCCGGGGTAGCACACCGCTTACGTATTTTGAGTACGGTACGTTGGGGGCACTGGCTATTTTTAAGCGCTTTGAAGTAGATTATGTATTATTAGAAGTTGGCTTAGGCGGGCGTTTTGATGCAACAAATATAGTAACGCCATATGCAAGTGTGATTACAACCATCGATTTAGACCACAAAGAATACCTTGGCGATACCCGAGAGCTGGTGGCGTACGATAAAGCGGGTATATTCCGCAAAGATACCCCCGCTATCATTGGGGACTTAAGTATCCCGCATACAATGATTGATTACGGTAACGAGATTAGTGCCAATATGACATTATCAGGCACTGACTTTATTTTTAAAGAGCACGACAAAACGTTTAATTGGCAATTTGAAAAACATAACCTTACACTCAATAAACCTGCAATACCCGCGCAAAATGCAGCGACTGCTCTAACAGTGTTGAGCGTTTTAAATTTATTACCCAATGTTGATGTAATAAAGAATTGCTTAGCTAACTTGGTGGTGGAAGGGCGCTTCGAACAGTTAAGCACAGAGCCATTGGTATTTACAGACGTCGCTCACAATCCAGAGTCAGCTCGCTATTTAGCCAATAAGTTATTAAGTTACAAAGATAAAGGCTTTAAAGTTCATGCATTAGCCGCTATGCTTGCTGATAAAGATAAAGCAGCGGTGCTCAAAGAGCTAGCCCATCTTGTTGATGATTGGTTTCTTGCTAGCTTAGGCGGCCCTCGTGGTGATAGTGCTAATAACCTAAAAGAAGCCCTACAAAGCGTATCTACTCACGACAAGGTACAAAGCTTTGAAAGCGTTGAACGAGCACTGAGTGTTATTTTACCTAAGCAACAAGACAATGTTATTTTAATTGTATTTGGTTCATTTTTTACAGTAGCAGATGCTATTAATTATTTTAAAAAATAGAGAGGATATCGGTGAACTCAAGTTTTATAAATCGCTTAGTTGGAACAAGTATTGTGGTGATCGCAGCGATTGTGTTTATCCCAAACATACTTGATGGCGAAAAAGTGCATTACAAGGAAGGCTTTAAAGCGATCCCAGAGCGACCTGAGTTCAAAACGATTGACTTGCAAGACTCAATTAATGATCAAGTAGCTATAGCTGAACCGTTAAAGCAAGATAACATTGAAGATATTTCTCCTGATGATGACGTTTTAGAGCAAGACGATACTATTGCACAAAGTAACTTTGCTAGCGAAGAGAAAATAGTTGAAGCGTCAGTTATACCTAAAGCTACAAAAACTGATATTGCTGAACCGCAAGTTGCTAAAGCGAAAGAAGAGACTAAGGTTCCCGAAAAAGTAGTTAAAGAGGCACCTAAGCCTATTACGCCGCGTAAAAGTGACGAAAACCTAACTGATATGGCCTATGTGGTGCAGTTAGGTAGTTTTTCTCATGCTGCAAATGTTAAAGCATTACAGGCTAAATTAACTTCAAAAGGGTTTAATACGTTTACTAAACCTATAAAAACACC
>NZ_NTLW01000157.1:0-6375 GCF_002632075.1 Pseudoalteromonas sp. ESRF-bin5
GAAAGTCAACATGGCACTGCCAGTAAGCGCGTGGCAAGCTTATTTACTCGTTCACACTATATCCCGGTTCGATTTAACGATGAACTTTCTAGTAAAGTATACGATCGTTACATCGAATCCCTTGATTTTAATAAAAGCGTTTTTTTAGCCAGTGATATTGCATCCTTTGAGCAATATCGCGATAGCTTTGACAACGCTTTAACTACCGGCAAGCTAGGCTTCACGTTTGATATTTTTAATTTAAGCCTAAAGCGCCGTTTTGAACGTTACGAATATTCACTTTCTTTATTAGAAAATGAAATGACGTTCGAAAAACAAGATGAATACTTTTTTGATCGTGAAGATGCAACGTGGCCAACATCGCAAGCAGAGCTAGACGAGATTTGGCGAGAGCGTGTTAAGTACGATGCACTGCGATTGAAAATGACTGGTAAAGATTGGGAGGGAATCAAAGAGGTTCTTACCAAGCGATACAAAAACGCTGAAAAGCGTCTAGTTCAATCTAACTCAGAAGATGCATTTCAAATTGTTTTAAATTCTTTAGCTCGCACGATAGAGGCGCATACGTCTTACTTATCACCAAGACGTGCTGAACAATTTAAAATGGATATGGACTTAGAACTTGAAGGCATTGGTGCTGTACTAACTCCTGACGAAGATTACACCGTAATTCGTAGTCTTGTACCAGGCGGTCCCGCAGACAAAACCGAACAAATTAAAGCAGATGACCGTATTATTGGCGTAGCACAAGACGGTGAAGATTTTACCGATGTGATTGGCTGGCGTTTAGACGATGTTGTAGATTTAATAAAAGGCCCTAAAGGTACGAAAGTACGTTTGCAATATTTGAAAGGTGCAGATGCTCATGGCACACCTAAAGTGGTCGAAATTACTCGTGACAAAATCCGTCTTGAAGACAGAGCTGCAAAGTCAGAAGTGTTTGAAGCTAAATATTCTGATTTATCAAGCAAGATTGGGGTTATTGAAATCCCAGGTTTTTACAATAATTTGTCTAAAGACGTAAAAGTTGAGTTAGCTAAATTAAAAGAGGCTAAAGTAGACGGTATTATTATCGACTTACGTCAAAATGGTGGTGGTTCGTTATACGAAGCGACCCAGCTTTCTGGCTTATTTTTCGATCAAGGTCCTGTTGTACAAATACATACTCTAAATAACCGAATTGAAGAGCAAAGAGATCGTGACGGAGTTACTTATTACGACGGGCCATTAACGGTTTTAGTTGATCGTTACAGTGCGTCTGCATCTGAGATTTTTGCCGCTGCAATGCAAGATTATGGTCGCGCTGTTATTATTGGCGAACAAACATTTGGTAAAGGCACTGTGCAGCAACATAAAGGTCTTGCAAGAGCGTATGATCTTTACGATAACCCATTAGGTAGCGTGCAATACACCATAGCTAAATTTTACCGTATTAATGGCGGCAGTACTCAGCACAAAGGTGTTATTCCTGACATTTCATTTCCATCGGCTATAGATCCTGCCGAGTGGGGTGAAAGTAAACAAGATAATGCACTTCCTTGGGATAGCATTGTTAAAGCAAAATATAAAAAGTTAGGAAATTTAACTCCAGTTATTCCTTACCTAGAAAAGCAGCATAAAGATCGTATTAAATCTGAACCTGAGTTCGGCTACGTGTTTGATGATATAGCGTTGTACAACGAAGAAAAAGATCGTAAAACGATTTCTTTAGTTGAAGCCACGCGTATTAAAGAAAAAGAAGAAGGTGAAGCGCGTGCATTAGTTCGTACAAATGAGCGCTTGAAACGATTAGGTAAAGATCCGGTTGAAAACCTAGATGATGTACCAGATGTAATTGATGAGCTTGACCCGTTCCTTGAAGAAGCGGCCTTAATTACTCAGGACTACATTAACTTTGGTCGCATCGCCAAAAAGTAAAAACTGGTTTTACCACTACAAAAAAGGCGCTCGTGCGCCTTTTTTGCTACCTATCACAGCCTAAATTGTTATAATCTCAAACTATTAAAAATTGAGCCGGCTTAGAAATGCTCAGTTAATACGCACTAAGTGCTAAAAATAATAATTAAACACGCTGTATGTGTGTAGGAGTCTCAACTTTGAACCCATTGGATGATAAACCAGTAAAACCCGCCTCATTTCTTGATGCATTAATTCCTATTTCAGTTTTAATTTGCTTGTTAGGGGCTGCGGTTTACTTATTTGGTGACAACTCGTCATCTGGACCAAACCAAATTGCACTTTTATTTGCAACCTTCGCAGCTGCTCTAATTGGCCTAAAAAACGGCTACACGTGGAAAAAGCTTGAGCAAGCTATGATAGAGGGTATAACGCTCTCTCTTGGCGCTATACTCATCTTATTAATGGTAGGTGCTTTGATAGGTACTTGGTTGTTATCGGGCACAGTACCAACGCTAATATATTATGGCCTGCAAGTAATTAACCCTAGTTGGTTTTATGCAGCAAGTTGTTTAATTTGTGGCATTGTGGCTATGAGCATTGGTAGCTCGTGGACCACTGCAGCTACAATTGGTGTTGCTTTATTAGGTGTTGCTACGGGTCTTGGTTTAGATCAGACAGTTACAGCTGGTGCTGTTATATCTGGTGCGTATTTTGGTGACAAACTAAGCCCACTCTCTGAAACAACTAACTTAGCGCCCGCAGTGGTTGGCTCTGACTTATTTGAACATATTCAGCATATGCTATGGACAACAGTTCCTAGCTTTGTGATTGCGCTTATTATATTTATATTTATGGGCTTTAACGCAACGGCTTCTAATGAGGCTGGGCGTTTAGACGAAATTACGCTAATTTTGGAGCAAAACTTCAATATTGGTTTTGAGATGCTCATTCCTTTAATTGTGCTTTTAGTGCTAGCAATTAAAAAAATGCCTGCTTTTCCTGCTATTTCTATTGGTGCTGTGGTTGGTGCTGTTTGGGCTATGCTATTTCAGTCTGACTTAATTGGTTCTCAAATTGATACTTCTCAAGGCGAAGTGGTTGGGTATTTCAAATTAGTATGGACGACATTTTTTGACGGTTTTAGCATCGATACCGGTGATGATAAAATGGACTCACTACTTAGCGGTGGTGGTATGGCGGGAATGTTAACAACGACGTGGTTAATTATGACTGCGCTTATGTTTGGCGCTATTATGGAAAAAACAGGCTTGTTAGACATTTTCGTAAAAAGTATTTTAAAAATAGCGAAAAGTACAGGCTCTTTAATTGCCTCGACTATTGCAACGTGTATTGGTACTAACCTCATTGCAGCCGATCAATATATTGCTATTGTGGTTCCTGGACGTATGTTTAAAGATGAATATAAAAAGCGCGGTTTAAAGCCGGTTAATTTATCTCGCACCTTAGAAGATGGCGGTACGATTACCAGTCCACTTATTCCTTGGAATACGTGTGGTGCTTACATGCAAAGTGTACTTTTAATAAACCCTTTCGATTACGCACTTTACGCTTTCTTTAACTTAATTAATCCCGTTTTAGCTGTTATATATGCGTATCTCGGTATTAAAATCTTACGTATTAAGCCAAAACAATCAGCCTAAATTTAGTAGCGCCTCTTCATATAGAGGCGCTTTTTTTGGAGTAATTATGACCGACTCAAAAACGCCCCAAGCTCAATATCTCAAAGACTATAAAGCGCCTAATTTTTTAATTGACCATACAGACCTAACGTTTGATCTTCAGCCTAAAACTACAACGGTAACAAGCGTACTGACGTTAACTCGTGTTGGTGATAATCAATCACCTCTAATACTAGATGGCATAGATTTACGTTTAACGTCCTTATCGATAGATGCGATTGAGATAACAGATTATAGCGTTGTTAATGAACAGCTAATTATTAATAACTTACCAGATCGTTGTAAATTACGTATTGTGACCGAGATATCTCCTGAGACAAATACATCTTTAGAAGGTCTTTACTTATCTGGTGGAGCCTATTGCACACAGTGTGAGGCACAGGGCTTCAGAAAGATAACATATTACATGGATCGTCCTGATGTGTTGTCTACGTTTGATGTGACAATTATTGCTGATTCAAGATACACGCATTTATTGTCTAATGGTAACCAAATTGACAAAGGTGAGACACCTGACGGCCGTCATTTTTCTAAATGGCAAGACCCATTTAAAAAACCAAGCTATTTATTTGCATTAGTTGCTGGTGATTTTGATGTATTAAACGATACCTATACAACCAAAAGTGGCCGAAAAATTGATTTAGCATTATTTGTAGATAAGGGTAATTTGCCTAAAACACCGCATGCTATGCAATCACTTAAAAAATCTATGCAATGGGATGAAGAGCGTTTTAATTTAGAATATGACCTTGATATATACATGATTGTAGCCGTAGATTTCTTTAATATGGGTGCAATGGAAAACAAAGGCTTAAATATATTTAACAGTAAATGTGTTTTGGCCAATCAAGAAACAGCAACGGATAAAGATTACCATACTATTGAGTCTATAGTCGGTCATGAATACTTTCACAATTGGACTGGTAATCGTGTTACGTGCAGAGATTGGTTTCAGTTATCACTTAAAGAGGGGCTAACTGTATTTAGAGACCAAGAATTTAGTAGTGATCTTGGATCGCGTGCACTCAACCGCATTGATGCAGTTAAGGTGATGCGTACGCATCAGTTCAGTGAAGACGCAGGGCCTATGGCGCATCCTATTCGACCGGAAAAAGTTATTGAAATGAATAACTTTTATACCGTAACAGTATACGACAAGGGTGCTGAAGTAATAAGAATGATGCATACCTTGCTTGGTGAGGTTAACTTTCAAAAAGGGATGGCGCTTTACTTTAAACGCCATGACGGCCAAGCAGTTACTTGTGACGACTTTGTCAGTGCTATGAGTGACGCATCGGGTGTTAATTTAGAGCAATTTAAGCGTTGGTATAGTCAGGCGGGTACGCCTCGCTTAAATGCTGTAGAACATTACGATAGTGCCGCAAATACCTACACACTAACAATAGAGCAAAATGCACCGATTAATCAGCCCGATAACAAACCGTTGCATATCCCGTTTGCCATTGAGTTGTTGGACGAATCGGGCAATAGTATCGAATTACAATACAAAGGTTTAAAAGTTAGTAATGTGCTTGATGTTACCGATAAAAAGCAGAGTTATACTTTTGAGAATGTGACTTGTAAACCTGTTGCTGTGTTGTTAGAAGACTTTTCAGCTCCGTGTATTCTAACTCAACAAACAACTGAGCTCGAGCTTTTACATATCATGCGTTTTGCACGAAGTGATTTTTCACGTTGGGATGCACAGCAACAATTGTTCATAAAAGCAGTAAAAGCAGCAGTTAACTCAGATACACAATTTCAATTAAGTGACGAGATAATTGAAGCCTTGCGTGTTTTAATTGTTTCAAAACAAGGCGATTTAGCGTTAATTGCTGAGTTATTAAAATTACCTAGCTTTGACACTTTAGCCGCAGAATTTGAAATTATTCCTGTTGATGAAATTATTCGTGTTGTAGCACAGTTCGAAATACAAATTGCCACAAGCCTTAATGATGAGCTTATCGCATGTTTTGGTTCATTACATGACGATGGTAGCATAAATGCCGAAGCGGTTGCTGTGCGGGCACTACAGCAAATATGCCTGCATTATCTTGCAAAGATGCCAAGCACACAAACAGATAAATTTATTAAACTAGCCGCTAGCTCGTCAAATATGACCAATGTGTTGGGGGCACTTAGCGCGGTGGTAAAAGCTTCTCATCCACTTTGTGATGACCTATTGTCGCACTTTGATAGTCAATGGCGACATGATGTACTTGTTATGGATAAGTGGTTTGCGCTTCAAGCAATGCAAACAGGTGAAGATGCTATTATTAATATTAAGTCATTATACGAGCACCCAAGTTTTGATTTTTCCAATCCCAATAGAGTCCGTGCTTTAGTGGGGAGTTTTAGCTACTTTAACACTCAGCAATTTCACCGTGCTGACGCGCAAGGATATGAATTGCTTGGTGATTTAATTGTTAAGCTGAATGCAATAAATCCACAAAATGCGTCAAGAATGCTAACACCGTTTATGTCTTGGAAACGTTATGATAAAACACGTTCAGCACTTATGAGAACGCAATTAGAACGTTTATCTAATTTAGATGGACTAAGTGACGACTTATTCGAGAAGGTTGAAAAAGCCCTTAATTAAATGCTTGAGTATTACTTTAATTTAAGATTGAGCTATAACGACTGTATGGATTACTACCACGGTCGATATAGTTCTGTGCAAGTGGTTGAAGAGGGTGGGAAGTCAATTCGGTTTTCTGCCGATCATTTAAGACCGTTTGTTACAAGTTTAGGTGTCAGAGGGCGTTTTAGAATG
>NZ_NTLW01000160.1:0-7939 GCF_002632075.1 Pseudoalteromonas sp. ESRF-bin5
TATAACACAGGTTTTATTATCAAACAGCACCCAGGCATTGTGATGACAAAGCTTCGTCGTTTATTTAACCGTGCACGCCCAGAAGAGGCTGAAATGAACATTTTGCGCGGTATTCTTACCTCTATAAATAAATCGATTCCTAAGTAAGGTATAGCAATTAGTTATATAAACGGGTGTTTAAATAACTGGCTAATACTTGACTAAATTACTCAGGTAATTACAATGGAGACAATACTTGACCAAACAGGTCAGGTATTAAAAATTTGTTAACTACATATCACTTTGAGCGATATGTTTTTAAATCAAATTTTTATCAAGTGATAATACTTGACTAATTTACTCTGGTAATTAAAATTTGCACTCTTTGTGCAGGGGGCGTTATGAAATTAACATCAAAAGGCCGATATGCCGTTACAGCGATGCTTGATGTTGCGCTGCACACAGGTGTTGGTCCTGTCGCCCTTGCTGATATTTCACAAAGACAAGAAATTTCTTTGTCATACCTTGAACAATTATTTGCTCGGCTGCGTAAAAATGGCTTGGTAAGTTCGGTTCGAGGACCTGGTGGCGGCTATTTACTAGGGCGAGAAGCCGGTGTTATTTCTGTTGGTGACATTATTACCGCAGTTGATGAATCAGTTGATGCAACACGTTGCCAAGGCGCCAACACTGGCTGCCAAAGCGGTATGCGCTGTTTAACCCATAATTTATGGTCAGACTTGAGCGCACGTATAGAAGAATTTTTGAACAGTATTACCCTTGCTGAATTGGTGGAAAAATCAGATGTGAAAGAAATTGCATCGCGCCAAGATAACAGTATCAATAACGCAATTAAGCAGTTGGAAAACATTCAAGTAAGTTGTCAACTTTAAGGTTGACCTGCAGCGGAGAGAGAAATGAAGTTACCGATTTATTTAGATTACGCAGCAACCACGCCTGTTGATGAGCGTGTTGCTAAAGAAATGATGCAATGCCTTACAATGGACGGTAAATTTGGTAACCCTGCATCACGTTCACACCGTTTTGGTTGGCAAGCTGAAGAAGCCGTTGACCAAGCACGTACAGATATTGCTGATTTAGTAAATGCAGACCCACGTGAAATTGTGTTCACTTCGGGTGCAACTGAATCAAATAACCTAGCTATTAAAGGTGCAGCACAGTTTTACAAAAAGAAAGGTAAGCACGTTATTACCGCTAAAACTGAGCACAAAGCAGTCATCGACACATGTCGTGAATTAGAACGTCAAGGTTTTGAAGTAACCTATATGGACGTTGAAGAAAATGGCTTGCTTGATCTGCAAAAGCTAGCAGACACAATGCGTGACGACACAGTACTTGTCAGCATCATGCACGTGAATAACGAGCTAGGTGTAATTCAAGACATCGCGACGATTGGCGAAATGTGTCGTGAACGTAAAATCATGTTCCACGTAGATGCTGCGCAAAGTGCAGGTAAAGTACTTATTGACGTACAACAACTTAAAGTTGATTTTATGTCGTTCTCTGCGCACAAAGCATACGGCCCTAAAGGTGTAGGTGCGCTTTACGTTCGTCGTAAACCACGTGCTCGTTTAGAAGCGCAAATGCACGGTGGCGGTCATGAGCGTGGTATGCGTTCAGGTACACTTGCAACTCATCAGTTAGTGGGTATGGGTACTGCATTTAGAATCGCAAAAGAAGATTTTGAAAAAGATTTTGCACACATCAGCGCATTACGTAAACGTCTAATTGACGGCATTATGGCTGATATGGACGAAGTATATTTTAACGGCACACAAGATCAATCAGTACCGGGTATTGTAAACATCAGCTTTAACTTTGTTGAAGGTGAATCGTTACTTATGGCAGTAAAAGACATTGCGGTATCGTCAGGTTCAGCCTGTACATCTGCAAGCTTAGAGCCTTCTTATGTTCTACGTGCACTTGGCCGTAACGACGAATTAGCACACAGCTCAATTCGTTTCAGTATTGGTCGTTTTACTACCGAAGAAGAGATTGATTACACCGTTGAATTAATGAAAAACTCTATCGGTCGCCTACGTGAAATGTCTCCACTTTGGGAGATGCATCAAGAAGGTATTGATTTAGATTCAGTTGAATGGGCTCACCACTAATACTTAGTGATGTAAGCACATACCCTAGCAGGTAATGAGGATAGAATTATGGCGTACAGTGATAAAGTAATCGACCACGTAGAAAACCCACGTAACGTAGGTGCTCTAGACAAGAACGATCCGTCAGTGGCAACGGGTATGGTAGGCGCACCAGCATGTGGTGACGTAATGAAATTGCAAATTAAAGTATCGGATACTGGCGTTATTGAAGATGCAAAATTCAAAACCTACGGTTGTGGCAGCGCAATTGCCTCTTCTTCACTTGTAACAGAGTGGGTTAAGGGTAAAACACTTGATGAAGCAGCAACCATAAAAAACACTGATATCAGTGCTGAGCTAGAATTACCACCAGTGAAAATTCACTGTTCAATTTTAGCCGAAGATGCAATTCAAGCAGCAATTGCAGACTACAAAAGCAAACAAGCGAAGTAAGAAGAGAAACTCATGGCAGTGACATTGACAGATGCGGCAGCAAACCGCGTACAATCATTTTTAGCAAACCGCGGCAAAGGGTTAGGTCTGCGCGTTGGCATTAAAACGACGGGCTGTTCAGGTCTTGCTTATGTACTTGAGTTTGTTGACGAGTTAAACGAAGACGATGAAACCTTTGCGGCTAAAGGCGTTACTTTAATAGTTGACGCAAAAAGCTTAGTTTACATCGATGGCACAGAGCTCGACTACACTAAAGAAGGTTTAAATGAAGGGTTTAAATTTAATAACCCTAACCAAGCTGACGAGTGTGGTTGTGGCGAAAGCTTTACCGTTTAATTGCTACGTGTAATTGTATTTTGAAGCCCTGCAACTGTAGGGCTTTGTTATTTCTGAATATTACTGGTTGAAGCTATGCGTTACTTTGAATTATTTGCAGTGCCCGTTGATTATAATATTGATTTAGCAACGATTAATAAAAATTACCTAGAGTTGCAGCGTGCTGTACATCCCGACCGCCATGCCAATGCAAGCAGCCGTGATAAGTTAATGTCGGTGCAAAGCGCAGCTGAAATTAACGACGCCTTGCAAACACTTAAGCACCCAGTTAAACGTGCTGAGTATATGTTAAGCGAGCTGGGAGTTGATATTCGCGCTGAGCAACAAACACTGCAAGATCCATTATTTTTAATGCAACAAATGGAATTGCGCGAAGAGCTTGAAGAGCTTGCATCAGCGAGTGACCCGGATGCGGCCATTGCTAATTTTGAAAAACAAATAAAACAACTTAACGAGCAATACAGTGCACAACTTGCAGAACAGTTAGCAAGCAGCAACGAGCAACAGTACCAACTCGCTGCCGATAATATTCGTAAACTGAAGTTTGTTTATAAATTACGTGACGAACTAGAACGCATTGAAGACAGTTTATTTGACGATTAATTACTTGCTGTAAAGCGAGCAAAACGAGTTTAAAGAGCATTATGGCATTATTGCAAATTGCTGAGCCGGGGCAAAGCGCGGCACCACACGAACATAAACTAGCCATAGGTATTGACCTTGGCACTACTAATTCATTAGTTGCTACCGTACAAAGTGGCGAAGCGCGCACTTTAACAGATGAGTTAGGTGCGGCAATGTTGCCGTCGGTTGTTCGTTATCAAGCCGGTGGTATTACTGTGGGTAGCGATGCGGCTCAAGCTGCAACACAAGACCCTGCAAATACACTTATTTCGGTAAAGCGTTTTTTAGGCAAAACACAGGCTGAAATAGAGCAAAGCTACGGCCAATTACCGTATGAGTTTTGTGAAGATAATGGCTCGCTTGCCATTCAAACAGAGGCTGGAAAAGTCAGCCCAGTTAAAGCGTCAAGCCACATATTAGCCGCGTTGAAAGCGCGTGCAGAACAAAGTTTTGGTAATCAAGAAATTTTAGGCGCTGTTATTACCGTTCCTGCGTATTTCGATGATGCTCAGCGTCAAAGTACTAAAGATGCAGCAGAGCTTGCTGGCATTAATGTATTACGCTTGTTAAACGAGCCAACAGCGGCGGCTGTTGCCTATGGTTTAGATTCGGGCCAAGAAGGGATCATTGCCGTTTACGACTTAGGCGGTGGTACATTTGATATTTCTGTTCTTCGTTTACATCAAGGTGTGTTTGAAGTAATGGCAACTGGCGGTGACTCAAGCTTAGGTGGTGACGATTTTGATTCACTACTCGTTGATTACTTTAAGCAGCAAACCGGTGTGTCAGCGTTATCACCTTCGGTTTTACGTTTATTTATTAACAAAGCCAAAGCCTGTAAAGAAGCGTTAAGCCAATACGCAAAAGTAAATGTAGGGCTTGAGTTTGACGGGCAAAACCACACGGTAGAAGTAACGCGCGAAACATTTGACGAAATGGCTATGCCACTGGTTAAAAAAACACTGCGTTCGTGTCGCCGAGCTGTTAAAGATGCTGGCATTGAAAACGAAGAAGTTTTACAAGTTATTATGGTCGGCGGTTCAACGCGTATGCCACTGGTACGCAGCCAAGTACATAGCTTTTTTGATAAAGAACCGCTAACCTCAATCGACCCTGACCGCGTTGTGGCATTGGGTGCAGCACTGCAAGCAGACGTGCTCATTGGCAATAAGCCAGACTCAGATATGTTATTACTTGATGTACTGCCACTGTCGCTTGGACTCGAAACCATGGGCGGTTTGGTTGAAAAAATTATTCCGCGTAACACCACTATTCCGGTAGCGCGTGCTCAAGAATTTACGACGTTTAAAGATGGCCAAACGGCGATGTCTTTGCATGTATTACAAGGTGAGCGTGAGCTGGTTGACGATTGTCGTTCACTTGCTAAATTTAGCTTAAAAGGTATTCCACCAATGGCAGCTGGCGCTGCGCATATTCGGGTTACCTTTAAAGTAGATGCTGATGGTTTATTAAGTGTCTCAGCGATGGAAAAATCAACGGGTGTGCAAGCCGAAATTCAGGTTAAACCTTCGTTTGGTTTATCTGACGACCAAGTGGCTAACATGCTAAAAGAGTCGATGAGCAACGCAAAAGACGACATGCAAGCACGAATGCTTAAAGAGCAACAAGTTGAGGCTCTTCGTGTTATTGAGGCACTAAATGCTTCATTAGATGCTGATGGCGCGTTACTTGATGACGCTCAGCTTACAAATTTAAGAGCTGAAATTGCAGAGCTGGTAAAAGTGCGCGAAAATGCTCAACAACCTAGCGAAATTAAAGCGGCTATCGAAAAAGTAGATAACGCCAGTAGTGAATTTGCATCGCGCAGAATGGATGCATCAATTAAAAAAGCCCTAACGGGTCAGTCAGTAGACAACATTTAAGAGAGATTAGAATGCCACAAATTGTTTTTCTTCCACATCCTGAATTGTGTCCTGACGGCGCTGCAATTGAAGCACCTGAGGGGCAAACTGTGCTCGACGCGGCGCTTAAAAATGGCATAAGCATTCCACATGCATGTGAAAAGTCGTGTGCGTGTACTACGTGTCATTTAGTTATTCGTGAAGGGTTTGATTCACTTGATGAAAGTGACGACCTAGAAGACGATATGCTAGACAAAGCGTGGGGCTTAGAGCCTGAGTCGCGCCTTGGTTGCCAAGCAATAATTAGAGATGAAGACTTAGTGGTTGAAATACCTAAGTACAATCTCAATATCGTTAATGAAGAGCACTAGTTTTTAATTAACGACTAATCTATTAAAAGCCGCTGTTTAATACAGCGGCTTTTTTGTTTGTAAATTGTAGGCGTGACGAGTAAAGCTCGTAAGTTATTTTGTAGACGTAAAGAGTTAGCCTTGGCTCTATGCCACGCATTAAAAGCTAACCCCTAAAATATTTTTCGGAGGTGTACTTTGAGTAATCTAATTTTTTGTGACTCGTTTATTGATGGTGAATTTTATAAAACCAATGAACACTTTAGCGTTAACGATCCCGCTACCCAACAAAGTATTATTGAAGTAAGTGATATAGACGAGCAAGGCGTTAATAGCGCCATAACTGCCGCACAGGGCGCTTTTGTAAAATTAAAAAACACTAACGCCACTGAGCGTAGTGAAACACTAATGCGCTGGTATGAGCTTGTGATCAAGCACAAAAAAACACTAGCTGAACTAATGACCAAAGAGCAAGGTAAGCCGCTTAAAGAATCGCTGGGCGAAATAGATTACGGTGCAGGCTTTATAAAATGGTTTGCAGAAGAAGCTAAGCGAAGTTATGGCGATGTGATCCCACCTACCGACAATAACCACCGTTTAACCAGTTTTAAGCAACCTGTAGGCGTTGTAGCAGGTATTACTCCTTGGAACTTCCCGGTTGCTATGGTGACACGTAAAGTGGCGCCAGCATATGCTGCAGGCTGTAGTTTTATATTAAAGCCTTCTGAGCATACGCCGCTATGCGCGATTGCATTAGCATACCTAGCCGACCAAGCTGGCTTTGTTAAAGGGGCATTTAACGTACTTGTATCGCAAGACGCTAAAACAGTGGGAAAGATGCTCACTGACTCACATATTGTTCGCAAGTTTACTTTTACTGGCTCTACAGGTGTTGGTAGCCAATTACTTAAGCAATGTGCCGACACGGTTAAGCGTACCTCAATGGAATTAGGCGGCAATGCGCCGTTTATCATTTTTGATAATGCGGATCTGGATGATGCGATTGACGGGCTTATGGCGGCTAAATTTAGAAACAGTGGCCAAGCATGTGTAGCCGCAAACCGCATTTTTATTCAGCGCAGTATTTTAGATGAAGTGCTGAGTAAAATTACGCCTAAAGTAGCCTCATTAAAAGTAGCCAATGGGTTTGAAGAGGACGTAGATATTGGCCCCCTTATTTACCCAAAAGCGAAAGAGAAAGTGCAGCAGCTTGTGCAAGATGCACTTGATAAAGGCGCAGACCTAATAGGGGATAACAGCAGTTTAGGCGGCAGCTTTCAAAACCCGCTCATTGTTACTAACGTAACGACTGAAATGGATATATACCACGAAGAAGTATTTGGCCCTGTGCTAACGATCATCCCTTTTGATGAAGAAGCAGAAGTGCTTTCGCTTGCTAATGATGTTCCCTATGGTTTAGCCGCTTATTTTTATAGCCAAGATTTAAAACAAGTTTACCGCATTAGCGAAGGGCTTGAGTTTGGCATGATAGGCGTAAATGAAGGGGTAATATCAAACCCCGTTGCTCCGTTTGGTGGGGTAAAACAATCTGGCTTAGGGCGAGAGGGTGGACACCAAGGACTTAATGAATACCTGGAAGAAAAATACGTGTGTATCAAAATTTAATAGCAATCCGCGATTTTACGCTTCTTAAGGTTCTTAGGCTGTGTTTCGGTAACGTTTGTTTATTACAATAATATGGCGAAATCATGAACTTTTCTTTTTGCTATTGATACAGCAAGGACTAAGTGCTACCTTTGCCACATATTTTTTGTTAATAAAACAACACTAAAAACCAAATAAAAAGTAAAAGGATTTCTATAAGTAGAAATAACCCCGTGTGTAAATGCCACCGTAAGGTGGCATTTTTTTGTTCAGCGTCGTTAATTTTAGTAGGGCATTAACGGATTGGTTTATATCCAGGTAGGTTATTAAGGTCTACGTCATCAAGCTGTTCAGGGTTTGCATATTCACTAATGTAATTTTTGTACACGCCTGATTCGACAAATACAGCAAAAATATCAGGATCTAGGTGGTTTTTTTCAACCATAGTACCGAGTATAAATAAACACTCACTTACCGGCTTTGCCTTTTTGTAAGGCCTATCTACCGCTGAAAGTGCTTCAAATATATCGGTAATTGCCATTAACCGAGCAGGTATCGACATTTGCTCTTTGGTGAGACCCCTTGGGTAACCTGTACCATCGAGTTTTTCATGATG
>NZ_NTLW01000247.1:0-6219 GCF_002632075.1 Pseudoalteromonas sp. ESRF-bin5
TATTTAAGAATTTCTGAATTATCTGAGCGACCTCAGTGGTCACCGGTTATGTCTCACTTTTGGCAAGATAACGACGGCTTTTGGTTTTTACGAATAATGGGTAAAGGTAACAAGCTACGGGATGTTACGTTAAGTGATGATTTTGTTGAATATTTAAAACGTTATAGATTATACAGAGGGCTGCCTGCCCTTCCCCGCGTTGATGAAGCCGAGCCACTGGTTCATAAAATTAGAGGCCAAGGTGGTATGACTGTTAGGCAAATTAGGCGATTAGTTCAACAAAGTTTTGATTATGCGCAACAATCATTGTTGGATGATGGTTTTAAAGATGATGCTGAACAACTAGGTGCTGCAACTGCCCATTGGTTGCGCCATACGGGAGCAACACACGATGCGCAAACGCGGCCACTTAAGCATTTATCTGAAGATTTAGGACATGCAAAAATTGCGACCACCGATCAAATTTATATTCAAACAAATATTAAAGAGCGAGCAAAATCCGGAGCTAAAAGGAAAATTTAATGACCTACTTAGTAATAGCGTTTATAGGCGCTTTGTTTTTAATATATTCATTGACGCTTCGCCAACTAGAAAAAAAAGAAGTAACTGGCCCAATGTTTTTTGTTATTGGCGGTATTACATTAGCCAATTTAGTGCCTAATAAAGGTGGTGAGTTAAAAGCGGGCGTTGATTTATTACTGCCGTTTATAGAATTAACTTTGAGTATATTTTTATTTTCAGATGCGGCTAAATCTAAACTAAGTGTATTAAGGCATAGTTTTCAATACCCTGGCTTATTATTATTTGTTGCCCTCCCCTTAACATTATTACTGGGAATAGCAGTTGGTTTATTTTTGTTTGCTGAGCTTTCGTTAATTCAAGCGGCATTAATTGCTATTATTTTAACGCCAACAGATGCAGCACTTAGCAAAGGGTTACTATCAAGCAGTGAGGTGCCCGAAAAAATTCGTGAAGGTATCAATACCGAAAGCGGATTAAATGATGGATTATGTGTACCCGTATTTTTAATATTTATTTTATTGGCAAAAAATCCTGAGTCGGCAATTACAACCTCTCATGTAGTGAGTGTATTTTCAAAAGAGTTAGGTATTGCATTACTTGTTGCTATAATGAGTATTTCGATTTTTATTCCAAGTTTAAATTTTGCAATGAAGCGGCATTACTTTGCACAAAACACTAGCCCATTTTTGTTATTAGGTTTTGCAATGGCGGTATTTTCTGTTACCCAATATTTGCATGGCAGTGGCTTTATTGCTGTGTTTGTAGCGGGTTTATTGTTTGATAAGTTTTCAACTAAAACAGTGCGTACTGAATTAATAGAAGATTCAGAACATATTGCTGACTTTACGTCTCTGATGATTTGGTGTTTGTTCGGTTATGCATGTGCTTATTTAGTATTGCCAAAATTAAATTTTGAAATGGTAACGTATGCATTATTAAGTACTACATTGATAAGAATTATACCTGTAATGTTGTCACTACTTTTTACATCTTTAAATTTAAAAGAGCGTTTTACTTTTGCATGGTTTGGGCCTAGAGGATTGGCCTCAATTGTATTTACTCTTATGGTGATTGATGAGCAAATAGAAAATAAATTTCAGATTGCGAGCATTGCCATGACTACAATTTTGTTTAGTGTATTTATTCATGGCATTAGTACAAAACCGATTGCTGATAGTTTTAAAAATGCAAAGTAAAATAAAAAAGGCGTAACTAAATTTAAGTTACGCCTTTTAAATATGTTTAAAAAAATTTTTAACTTAGTACATGGGCAAGTAATTCGATAGGATGTTTAGGCTTAAACTTTTCATAGCGTTTTACTTGGCTACGGCACGAAAACCCAGTTGACAAAAGTTGCTCTGATTTAGTTTTATCAACTATGGGTTTCCAACTCATTTCGTAAAGTGCGCGTGAGTTATCTTGATTTTGTGCTTCATGTCCGTAAGTACCCGCCATACCACAGCAACCGGTATTAGTTGTATTTAAAGTTAGTCCGATATCAGTAAATATAGTTTTCCAAACATTAGCTGCTTTTGGCAAAGATGTAGTTTCTGTGCAGTGACTTAATAATGTAAATTCAGTTTCATCATTATTATTTGCAGTTAGCCCTTTAAAAGATTGCGTTTCTAACCATTCGTGAGCAAGTTGTACGTTAAAATCGCCGCGGTTATTTTCTAAAATTGTGTTGTATTCATCGCGATAACACATAACCAAAGACGCATCTAATCCCACTAGTGGCGCATTAATATCGTTTAGTTGATTTAAAAATTCTGCGGCATTTTTGGCAGTCACTTTAAATTCGTGCAAAAAACCTTTTACATGTTGCGGTTTACCATTGGGTTTAAAGGGTAACAACATTGGTTTTTTACCAAGTTGAACAATTAAGGTTATAAAACTTTCAACTAGTTCGGCTTCATAAAAGCTGGTGAACGGATCTTGAACTATTAAAACGTATTCACTTTGTTGTTCGGCAGTCAAATTATTTAAAAATTCAAAATTAAATTGCTGTGCTTTGTTTATCCGATTTGCTAGTGACGGAATACTAAGTTGTGGTGTATCAACATAACCCACCGTGTTTTTAATTATGCTGCTAACAAATTTTGTTTTAACAATTGGATTTATTATTTTACCGAATTTAGCCATAAGTGGCGCGCTACTTTCAATGTTACCCACTAAGTAATCTTTTAGTGGACGCGCATAATAACTGTGATAATAATTTAAAAAGCGGGCACGAAAAGTAGGTACATCCACTTTAATAGGGCAAGCAGTTGTACATGCTTTACAGGCTAAACATTCATCCATAGATGCTTTTACTTCGTGTGAAAAATCGTAAATGCCTTTCTTTTTTTCGCGGTTATGTACAAACCTTTCCCACCAGGTAATTACTTCACCTTTATTTAATTCTTTTTCTACACCAAGCAGATCTATGCTTTTAGATTCTTGAAGGCGTAGCCATTCACGCATTAAACTGGCTCGCCCTTTTGGTGAGTTACGGCGATCGCCGGTTACTTTATACGACGGACACATTGGCGAGTTTTCATCATAATTAAAACAAATACCATTTCCGTTACAGGTCATGGCGTTGTTAAAACTCGTTTTAACATCAATTGAAATTTGTTTGTCGAACCACGATCTTTTCTGCCCATCAACACTAACTAGTGAGTCTTCACTATGGATAGGTGTGCATATTTTCCCTGGGTTTATTCGGTTGTATGGGTCGAACGCTGTTTTAATTATGCGCAGTTGGGTAAATAAATGTTCACCAAAAAACTCAGGTCCATATTCACTGCGGTAGCCTTTACCATGTTCGCCCCACATTAAACCGCCGTACTTGGCTGTGAGTTTAACCACTTCATCTGAAATGGTACGTAAAAGTTTTTCTTGTTCAGGATCGCACATATCCAGTGCGGGTCTTACATGTAAAACACCGGCATCAACATGGCCAAACATACCATATTGTAAATTATGACTGTCGAGTAAGGCTCTAAACTCAACTATATAATCGGCTAAATTTTCAGGCGGTACTGCAGTATCTTCTGCAAAGGCCAATGGCTTTTGGCTGCCTTTTACGTTTCCAAGTAAACCAACTGACTTTTTACGCATTGCGTAAATTTTTAAAATGTCACTTTTATCATTTGTTAGCTGGTAGCCTATTACACCATTGGTTTGATTGGCTACACATTCATCTAACAATGTACAAAGCGTGTCTACTTTGTCTTTTATATCGTCAGGTGATACTGCATTAAACTCAACCATGTTGAGCCCTTGCATATCTTTATTTGGTACATCGGTTATTAAGTCCGATACTGAATGCCAAATGATATCTTCGCGAGCAAGGTTTAATACTTTGCTATCGACAGTTTCAACTGAAGTTGCACGGGCATCAACTAAAAATGGAGAGTGTCGAAGTGCTGAATCAAAGCTATCGTATTTAATATTTATAAGTGTTTTGAATTCGGCAATGGGTGTAAGGTTTAATTTTGCCTCGGTGACAATACCTAGTGAACCTTCTGAACCTGTTATTAAACGGCTCATATCAAAAGTAAGTAAGTCATCACTTAGGACGTGCTCTAAGTCATAGCCGGTTAAAAAACGATTTAACCGAGGAAATTTATTTAAAATAGCATCTCGTTCATCAATGGCTATATTAAGTACAGTTTTATATATTGTGCCAACTAGCGTGTCTTGCTCTGCAATTATTTTTGCTTTTTCGACATTTATTGGAGCGGTACTCATTGGTGTACCGTCTACTAAATAGGTTGTAAGGCCTAAAACATGATCGCTTGTCTTACCGTAAACAAGTGAACCTTGCCCTGAAGCATCGGTGCTGATCATACCGCCTATAGTTGCACGATTACTGGTAGATAAGTCGGGAGAAAAGAAAAATCCATAAGGTCTTAAAAAGTCATTTAGCTGATCTTTTATTACGCCAGTTTGAACCCGAACCCACCCTTCTTCGACATTAATTTCGAGAATTTCACGCATGTAGCGGGATAAATCAACAACGATACCTGGTGTTAAAGACTGACCATTAGTGCCAGTTCCACCACCGCGCGGTCCAAATGTTAATGATAAAAAAGGGTCCCGTGATGCAGTTTGCAAAGCAAGTTGAATGTCTTTTTCATTTTTGGGAAAAATGACACCTTGAGGCAATTGCTGGTAAATACTGTTATCGGTTGAAGCGGTAATACGTGTTGCATAACTTGCATCGGTATCACCGGTAAAGCCTTGCTTTTGTAATGTATTTAGGTAATTTGCGACAAGGTCTGACGCGGCATCTTGCTGAGTAATTGTTGCGATCATAACGGCATACTTTTAGACATTTGGTTAATTATATCATGCTGATTGCTAATAGAAATTGAAGAATTTACAGTTTGTAACACTCTTTTAGTCGATTTAAGCGCTGCTGTAATTATAATCAAGTTAACTACATGAGAGGTCATTTATATGAAAAAAATTGTATTACAGATCATGGGTGCGTTATTTATTTTATTAGGATTAATATTTGCGGTTGTACCGGGTCCATCACTTATATTTTTTATGGCTGGTTTATTATGTTATTCGTTTTATTACCCAAAAGTGCGTTATTATTTGACCCTTTGTCAAAAAGCACTGACTAAATCTTGTCAGTATTTAGATAAAAAATTAGCACGCAGTTAAAATAAATTGACCAACAAAAAAGCCAGCAATATATGCTGGCTTTTACATAGCTATAACAGGTTACTAAGCTAATTTTTTAGCTAAGTATAACCAAGTTTCGATTACTGTATCTGGGTTTAATGATACTGAGTCTATACCTTGGTCAACTAACCATGCAGCAAAGTCTTCGTGATCTGAAGGACCTTGTCCACAAATGCCTACATACTTTCCTTTTGCTTTGGCTGTTTGAATTGCCATAGAAAGAAGCTTTTTAATTGCTGGGTCACGCTCGTCAAACAAATGAGCAATTAAACCAGAATCTCGGTCTAAACCTAGTGTTAACTGTGTTAAATCGTTAGATCCAATTGAAAAACCGTCAAAGTGCTCTAAGAACTCTTCGGCAAGTAATGCATTTGACGGCAGCTCACACATCATAATTACTTTAAGACCATTTTCGCCACGTTTTAGGCCATGCTCTTCTAGTAATTCAATTACGCGTTTACCTTCTTCAAGTGTACGTACGAAAGGAATCATGATCTCAATGTTAGTCATGTCCATAGTATTACGCACACGCTTGATTGCCTCACACTCTAGTGCAAAACAGTCGCGGAAGTCTTCAGATATATAACGCGCTGCACCACGAAAACCGATCATTGGGTTTTCTTCTTCAGGTTCGTATTGTTGGCCGCCCACTAAGTTAGCGTATTCGTTCGATTTAAAATCAGACATACGAACAATTACTCGCTCGGGAGCAAACGCACAACCTAGCGTAGAAATGCCTTCAACAAGTTTTGAAATATAAAACTCTACGGGTGAATCGTAACCAGCAATCA
This sequence comes from Pseudoalteromonas sp. ESRF-bin5, assembly GCF_002632075.1. NCBI lineage: Bacteria > Pseudomonadati > Pseudomonadota > Gammaproteobacteria > Alteromonadales > Pseudoalteromonadaceae > Pseudoalteromonas > Pseudoalteromonas sp. ESRF-bin5. Next base: position 5,994 of record NZ_NTLW01000247.1, read on the forward strand.
TGTCGGTTATTTCTTCTTTAAGGGCATCTGTTTGTGCGTCGAAATTTAATAATGCTTTTGGATGCACGCCAATCATACGGTTTATGATGAATTCAACACGTGCAAGGCCAACACCTGAGTGTGGCAAACGTGCAAAGTCGAATGCGCGGTCCGGGTTACCCACGTTCATCATCACTTTCATTGGTAGGTTTGGCATTTCGTCAACACGTGAAGTAAGCACTTCAAA
>NZ_NTLW01000095.1:0-10912 GCF_002632075.1 Pseudoalteromonas sp. ESRF-bin5
ATTGCAGGCAGTTTAATGATGCTTGTAGGTGTTTGGTTAGCCTTAGATTAATAATAAAGAGCCCGTGGCTCTTTATTATTTTGCGTATAACGACTATTAATTTTTAATTAGAACCTGCGTGATTTAACTGTGCTTGTAAAAATGGCGCCGTTTTACTTTTTTGTGATTCAGCGACCATTTCAGGTTTTCCTTGTGCAACTATGACCCCGCCTTCGTCGCCAGCTCCTGGGCCAATATCAATAACCCAATCACTGTTACTGGCTACTTGCATATCGTGCTCAACCATAATGACGGTGTTGCCAGCATCAACTAAGCCATTTAACTGCGCCATTAGCATGGCTACATCTTTTGGGTGTAGGCCTGTGGTTGGCTCATCTAAAATATAAAGCGTATTGCCACGCTGTGTACGTTGTAGTTCAGTGGCAAGTTTAATACGTTGTGCCTCGCCGCCCGAAAGTTCAGTAGCAGGTTGCCCTAAACGTAAATAGCCAAGGCCCACTTGTAAAAGCGCATTGAGCGCGCGCAAAATAGCGGGTTCATCGGTAAAAAATGTATGCGCTGACTCAACGGTTAAATTAAGCACATCGGCAATGGTTTTCTCTTTATAGGTAATGTCGAGTGTTTTTTGGTTATAGCGTTTGCCATTGCACACAGGGCAAGGCGAATACACGCTGGGTAAAAATAACAGCTCTACGCTTACAAAGCCTACGCCTTCGCAGTTTTCGCAGCGGCCTTTTTTAACATTAAACGAAAAGCGACCGGCATCGTACTTTCGCGCTTTTGCCTCTTTGGTATTGGCAAACAGTTTACGTACTTGATCGAATAAGCCAGTGTAAGTGGCAAGGTTTGAGCGAGGTGTGCGGCCAATGGCTTTTTGATCAACCGTAATTAGGCGCTTTATGTGTTCAATGCCCAGAGTTATTTGCCCGCCGGTTGCTACGTTGAGCTCTTGCTCGAGTAACTCTGCTTCGTCGGTTGGTATTTGTGGCTGCGATTTTTGCCCCAGTGCATCATAAACCAGGTCAACAAGCGCTTGGCTAACTAAGCTTGATTTACCTGAGCCAGATACCCCTGTAACACTTGTAATAACCCCAAGCGGAAATTCTACATTAAGCTTTTGTAAGTTATTACGTTCAACATTTTTAAGCGCTAGCCACGCTTTAGGTTGGCGTTGCTTGTTTTGTATGGGAGCCTGCTGGGGTTGGTTATTTTTAAATAAATATTGACTAGTGTGTGAGCTACTAATTTGCTTTAAGCCTTCAACAGGGCCGCTATAAACAATATTACCGCCACGGGAGCCTGCATTTGGTCCAACATCGACTACCCAATTGGCATGTCGAATAACACTTACGTCGTGCTCAACCACAAATACTGAGTTACCAGCGGCTATTAGTTCATCTAATGCGCTTAAAAGTGCTTGTGTATCGGCAGGGTGTAAACCTGCCGAAGGTTCATCTAACACATACACAACACCAAATAATTTTGAGCGAAGTTGCGTTGCTAGCCGCAAACGTTGTAACTCCCCTGGTGATAACGATGGGGTGGTGCGCTCAAGCGATAAATACCCTAAGCCAAGTTTAGTCAGTGACTCTATACATTTAATAATATCGCTTGTAATACGCTTAGCGACGATGGCTTTTTCTGGGTTTGTAGCGTTACTTTTAGCAGGTGGATTAGCGGTAATGCTTAATTTATCTGCAAGTTCGTTCAATGTTAACTGCGAAATTTCGCCTATATCAAGGCCTGCGACTTTAACCGATAACGACTCTTTTTTAAGCTTTTTACCTTTACAGCTTGGGCATGGGGATATTTGCATAAACTGCGACACTCGTTTTTTAATACGAGGGCTTTGTGTTGTAGCAAAAGATTTAAGAACAAAGCGCTTAGCACTGGTAAAAGTACCTTTATAGCGAGGTTTTTCGCCATTTTTAATGGCGTTTTTAACCTCTAAAATAGTGTAGTCTGGGTAAACAGGCACAGTGGGGGTATCGTCTGAAAATAAAATCCAATCGCGTGCTTTTTGCGGCAACTCATACCATGGTATGTCGATGTCGTAACCAAGTGATACCAGTATGCGACTTAAGTTTTTACCTTGCCATGCTGGTGGCCAAGCTTCTATTGCGCCTTCGCGTATCGTTTTTGTATTGTCGGGCACAAGTAGTTGTTCGGTTACCTCAAAAGTGCGGCCAATGCCCGAACATTGTGGGCATGCACCTTCGGGGGTATTTGGCGAAAACGCATCGGCATACAAAATGCTCTGCCCTTTAGAGTATTCGCCAGCGCGTGAGTAAAGCATTCGCAGCGCGTTAGAAATAGTAGTTACGCTGCCAACCGATGAACGAACAGAAGGCGCACCGCGCTGTTGCTGCATTGCTACTGCTGGTGGCAGTCCTTCAATTGAGTCTACGTCGGGTTCGTCAACCTGATCGATTAACCTGCGTGCATAAGGCGACACCGAATCAAGGTAACGATGCTGCGATTCAGCAAATAATGTTCCAAAGGCGAGCGATGATTTACCCGAGCCCGATATACCAGTAAACACCACAAGCGAATTACGGGGCAGGTTTACATCCACATTTTTTAAGTTATGAACACGTGCGCCTCTTACTTGAATGCTGTGCTCAGTGTTTAATAAAGCCAATTGCGAATGTTCAATCGCGCCTGAACTGTTAAATGTGGTTGCCATGTAATTGTCTCCGTTTAATCGCCATGTTTATTAGGTAAAATTAAAGCTAAGGTTACACAAGCAACGCTGAATAAGCGCTTAGTGAGCATTATTGAATTTGTTGTGTATGTTTACATAATAGGTAAATGCTGAGAGTATGCTTAACTATGTAGACTATACAAACGTCATTAAGTACGCTTGAAGGAGGTTATTGATATGATTAAAGCATGGATTTTAATGTTGGTTATACTGTCGTCTTCGGTATTGGCAAATACTGAGAACGTAATAAACGTAGACAGAGCCGTACCTAATAGCTTGCATTTAGCATTTCCAAACGATGCTAACATCACGCCTAAAAAAGGCGACTTCAATGTTTTAAATTACATATTAATGAGTAATAACGAGGGGGAACGCTGGGCAGTAATAACACTCACTAATTTATCGACGGGTAATCGTGAACTTAACGAAGACCACTTACTGGCTTTGTTCGCTGATGGAACGCGACTACCCCCTCAACCTTTTAAATTAAGTTTTAAGGGTAACGAAACGCAGTCGGTAACTGTCTCGTTTGCTAAATATAAATTTCCTATTTTAAGTGTTTACTCAAATAATGATCAGTAGCTAACTTTAAAATAAGCCTAAATATGCAGTAATTGTTTTAGCTTATCGGCACCGGCTCTGCTGGTGCTTAGCTCCGATTTTACATCGTCGTTTACAATCACCATCAATTTGCCGTTAAACCAGCGCTGTATTTCTTTTATATGGTCAATATTAACCAAATAGCTGCGATGAATACGCACAAAGTTGTGCGTGGCTAGGGCGTGTTCAAGCTGATCGAGCGTGTCGCTCAAATGATTAAACGTTTCTCCATTCCACGCTAAGCTATTTCCTTGCTCTGATTTAATAAATTTAATGTCGCTTGGGGAAAGCAAAAATATGCGCTCGCCACTTTTACTAACTAGCTTGTTTAATGAACTTTCGGTGAGTGTAAAAGCGGGTTCACCTGCGCAGCTAGTTACATGAGTGTGCGCTCGTTGTTGATCTAATTGCTGCTGTGCTTTGGCTAACGCTTTTTTTAATCGTGCAATTGGAAAAGGTTTGAGTAAATAGTCAGTTGAGGCGTGCTCAAATGCTTCAATCGCAAATTGGTCGTACGCGGTGGTGTAAATAATAATGGGTTGGTAGTTAAGTAAATCAATAAGTTCAAGGCCATTAATTTCAGGCATTTGAATATCAAGCAATACCACATCAGGAGTCAGCTCATTAATTAATGCAATGGCCTCTTTGCCATTTGTGGCTATGCCTACCACGTCAACATGCTCCATTAAGCTTAATTGATGGCTTAACTTTTCGCGAGCAGGAAGCTCGTCATCGGCAAACAGTATGCGCATTTTAGTCGTTTTATTTGGCAGGTTTATATTGTTCATAACGCTAGTTCCAGCGTAACAACAGCACCATTATCATTTCTTAGCAATACTTTACTTTGTCCAAGTTGATTAACGCGTAGCATAATGTTTTTCATCCCTATACCTTTTCCGTAGCCACATTTTAATACATCGTCAGTAAAGCCTTTTCCGTTGTCGCTTATCACAATTTTTACCCCGTTAGACATTTCACTCAGGGTAATATTAAGTGTAAGTGAGGTTTGTTTAGCATTGTGCTTAATTGCATTTTCAATAATAGGTTGAATAGGTAGAGGTGGTAGCGTTTTGTTTTTAAGGGTATTAGGAATGTGGTAATTAACCTTAAGCTTATCGCCAAAGCGTGCTTTTTCAATATTTAGGTACTTTTCTATTATGGTAAGCTCTTGCTGTAAAGGTATTTGCTGTTGCTCTGCGGTATCAAGCGAGTATCTTAAAATATCAGCCAGTTCATGCAGTACTTCATCGGCTAAATCGGGTTTTGTGTGTATGTAAGCGGAAATTGTATTTAAGCTATTAAACATAAAATGAGGGTTTAGCTGGTATCGCAATGTAGCAAGCTGGGCTTGTTTAAGCGCATGCTTTTCGGCTGTTACGCGTTTTTTGCTTTCAATAAAAATACTGGTAAGGTAAATACACGAGCCCCAAAGTAAGCCGTTAAATACAACAAATATCCCCATTGATTTATGCCCATCAAAAAGCAGTGTCAGTAATACATCGGTAAGCACATTACCGAGGGCCATAAATACAACGGCAATTAACCATTCAAGTGCTGTTTTATTAATGTGCTTATTGCGCAGATAAAAAATAACCGCTGCCGCACTCCATACCGGAACCCAATAAAAAGTAATAAACCACACGGTTGCGGCGAGTGCACTGCCGCCTGTTAAGGGCGCAGAGTTAGCAATTATCAGCCCAAGGGCGTAAGCAATATCAACAATAAGTAGAATAAAAAAGCTGTATTTGTAAAAAGGATGTTTGAGCATAATAGGTGCTTCTTTTTGTAAGTGATTAAACCATAACAAAAAACAGTCAAAACCCAAAGAGTTTGTGTTTTGACTGTCACTTATTTAGAAGTAAGTTAGCTCTTTGATTTGTAATGTATTTTTTAACGGCTCGTTGCTTGCGCCTGGCATTTTACGCCACATTAAGTTAACCCCTGTTAATTCTGTTGCCGACCACGTAACGGGGCTACCAAACCCAAACTGTTTAAATGTAGTGAAAGGTATATCAAGCGTGGTCCACTCATCGCGTGGTTTTAAAAGTACACTAAAGTGATCCCAATCTTTTACATCACTATGATAAACAGACATAGCAAAAGGTGTAGTTGAGCCTTTATAGGTTAAGCGAATACCTTTAAATGTTGAGGCATCAGCCGGTGACGAAAACTTAATTTCAGCGCCCGCCCATGCACCAAAGCTGGTAGGCTTTGTAATGGTTGTATCAATAGTTAAGCTATTTTTATGCGTGGTAAGCGTTGCAACAGACTGCCCACCCATTACCGAATCGCTCATAGCTTGCCATGGTGTATCACCGGTAAAATCATCAATAGTATGCTGTGCTTGGCTGCTTTTAACTTCTTCATTGCAGGTAGGGCCTTGTGGTGTAATGGCCTTGTTTTGAGCAATAAGCGCTGGGCGGTCTACTTTTAAACCTGTTTTATACACCTGTGAGATAGTGTGAATATGATTTATATCACTAAGTGGGTTTTGTTTAAGCAGTACAAAACTTGCCTCAAAACCTTTAGTAAGTTTGCCAATGCTCTCGGCTTTATTAATCGCTTTTGCGCCGTTAACCGTTGCTGCGTTAATTATTTCACCATTAGTTAGGCCTGCTTTTTTAAGCGCATCTAATTCGTTGTGTAACCCTGTACCGTGCAGCGTGTAAGGGTTTCCGGCATCAGAGCCTGTGCCAATAGTAATATTAGCTTTATGTAGCTTTTGTATATTTGCATAAGCTGTTTTACGCTCATCCCACGCGTGCTCTTTCCACTTTGAAGGTGCAGGCACCTTTTCAAACAAACACCCTTGAAGCTTTTCAGGAATGGTTTTTAGTAACTCGCTTTGTGAGCTAATAGTATGGTTATGCTTTTCATCGCTATGATTGTGGTACACCGCGAGGGTAGGAATGTAAGTTACGTTATGATCTTTCATTAGCGTAATAAATTCATCGTCAATCGCTTCGCTATTAATACCGTGCGCTAAAGCCGTTGCACCGGCTTTGATTGCACGTTTACCATCATTTAGTGTAGAAACATGCACAAAATACGGTAAATTAGCGGCTTTAGAGCGCTTACCTAGCTCAGCCAGTTGGCTATCAGTTAACGATTTACCTACACCGCCAAAGGTTTCAATAACCGCTTTAGTTACATGTGGATTAGTGCTTATATGTTTTTGCCACAGCGCTGCTATGTCTTCATCTTTTGCAATTTCGTATGCTTGGCCACCAAACTGCGTGCCATGCCCGCCAGGGTTGGTAAACAAAGTACCCGCATAAAAAAGGTTAGGGGTTAGTTGGGCTGCTTTTAATTGCGCAGCTTCGTTTAGGGTTTGCTCAAACGAAAACAAATCAACAATGTTAGTTACGCCTAAATACAAATTAGAATTAAAGTGCGATTTAACCGGCAAATACTGAAATTCAGTAAAGTTACTGCCCGATGAGCCTAAATGTACATGTAAATCAATTAAACCGGGTATTGCATACTGGTTGTTGGCGTTAATTGTTTTATCTGCGTTTTGTAGTGGGTCAGTCGCTTTAGTAATGCTTACAATTTTGCCCTCATCAATATATAGCGAACTTGGTGCAGAAAAGCTTTGCGAACTACTTTGGTATAAACGAATGTTATCGACTCGCAGGTCAATGGCGTGAGCACTAAAGTGGCTTGCTAAACTCAGTGCTATAACTGTTTTTGTAATAATGTTCATGACTGTATTCCTTATCAAAAATTAGGTGTTTGGCGTTTTGTTGATAAGAAATTTAGCGAGTTTTATAACCTGCTTCATTAATGTTTATCTGAATCGACAGTATTTGCAGTTGAACCGACATAAAAGTAAATAAGCGTTGTGGTGGGGCACCCAAGCTAACTAAATTAAGTGTTTTGAATGAGCTATAGGTTACATAGATGTGTGTGCTTAGTTTAAAGCAAAGCTTTAAACTTTGATCATGTTTGAATGGTTATTAAGGGCAGTAATGAGCGAGAAATAGTTAGTCAAAAGTCTTAATGTCTGAAGTCAAGATTTGACCCTCGACTTTCTAGACCCTCGACTTTCTAAAGGCGGTTATGAGCTGTGAGAACCGGTCATTGAGATTGGCTAAATATCGTCGTTAATTGATTCGTTAAACTGCTCTTTGCGCATATATTCATGAAAATGAGCGCTACGCGCATATTGATTCGCTTAACGTAACCTAAAAAATTTAGAATACTTAGAGATAGTAATACCTTAGGTTATTTGTTAAAACTATATAAAGTAGATAATTGAGCGTGGCGTCAGTAGAAATATGCGCGATGAGCGCACTATTAAATTGTTAAGTGCAAAAACTATGACACAACACACATCACCAGTTGGATGGTACGTAGGTTCATATATGTTGAGGTTTTTCGAGCTTGAGGACTCAGCAAAAGATGATCCAGAAAAGAGATTTCTTTCCTGGGAGAATACTGTGCTTGTACGAGCGGATTCAAAATCGGAAGCATATGAGAAGGTCGAGAAAATTGGTCGAGAGCATGACTATCCGTACAAAGGTGGCCCCGAAGATGTTGATGTGAAATGGGAGTTCATTGGTGTTACACAGGTTCTAGCGATTTACGAAGAAATTGGAGATGGGGCCGAAATTCTATGGTCGGAATCTACCCGTAAACTCAAGAATTTAAAATCAAATATCCTTAGTAAAAGACAATGTTTGGAGGGGTAACACTTAACAAATTGCTCCAGTTGACGTATCGGTCTACGCTCCTTTTTGTGCATTCGCGGTGCTCATTTTCGCACAAAAATCCACTACAGCCGCTGCGCAACTGAGCAAGGCGTTATATTTCAAGGAGCAATTGATGCTCAAATGCTTTTTTGGACTTCTAATTTCACTATCATTTGGCGCCCAAGCAGGGTGTAGTATTTCAGATGAAATGAGAGAAATGTATAACGCCAAGTACGCAGAGCAAATATCAATAGATGTAAAACTATCTGAGCATAACTACACAGTGTTGATTTCAGCCCCAAAAGCACTTAACTCTGAGCCGTTTCAAGGTTTCCACTTAGTCGCTGACAGTTTTAACGAACCAACGTTTGCGGCAGCCCTAGAAAGTTTTGAAGAAGGAAGTGAATTTAAAACTTGGTTTGACATCGACGCAGGCTTAGTTCGAAAACACTTGATAGTCGTTACATTCGGTGAGGATTGTGGCTTTGATGTCACCAAGGAAGTCTTTTACCAATGAAATATAACAAACAAATTATGGCACACGTGTTTGCGTCCCATATTTGGAAGTTATGACAGAAAGGATTCCTCCAAATGGTTCAAAATTTAGTTTTAATCTTTCTTTTATTCTTTGCCAGCTATTCACTGGCTTTGGACCGTGAGGATATAAAGCAAGATAAATCTGTTAGTCTCGCAACGATTGCAGACAGCATCGCCATGCAATACCAGCAGATGGGCTGGTTTTCCGGCGCATTACTGATAACTAAAGATAATGAGGTGGAGTTTGCGTCATCTTATGGCTTTCAGAATGTCGAAGAAAAAATAAAGAACAGCATTCAAAGTCGCTTTAATCTTGGCTCAATCATGAAAGACTTTACCAAGGTCTTGATCTTGCAACAGGTTGAGGCTGGCAAATTAAAGTTAAGTGATAAACTAGTTACCTTCGAGTTGGGGTTCAAACAACCTGATGCTGATAAAATCACGATTGAGCACCTACTCAATCATAGTGCAGGCTTTGCTGATATCTTTGTGGCTGAATATCGTCAGAATCAACTTGCATTTGATACTCTAAACAAGAAAATAAAGATATTGATAAATAACCCCCTTTTATATACACCTGGAACTGATCGAAAATATTCAAATTATGGGTATGTGGTATTAGGAGTGATTCTTGAGAAAGTAACTGGAAAGCCTTTCGAAGAACTACTCAAAAACAATATCTTCAATCGGGTTGAGATGTCTTCAACGACCTTCAGGCCGGTTAATTCTCATGAATATCAGTCAGTCCGATATACATTCCAGTACAATGGTAATTTGAGGAAGGTCGGTATTAATGAACACCCTAGTCCCGATGGCGGCATTGAATCGACTGTTGTGGATGTGCAACGATTTTATCGAGCGTTATTCTATAGCAATAAGTTATTAAAAAACTCAGACGCGATTAATCGCCACCTATTTGCAATGGACGGCTCCCATTGGGGCGCATATGGAGGTGGTCAGGGTGTCAGTGCAGCCGTGGAAGTAGATTTGGGCACTAGCTATGAAATAGTTGTTCTGGCAAACACTGATCACTTAGTTGCCGAACGCATTTCTGGTCGAATACACTCTTACATCAAAAATGGTGAGTATCAACCAATTAGACAATTGGAAAAAAACTTTGCCTTTAAGTACTATCAATCAAAAGGAAAACAACAATTCTATAAACACTTCAAACAGGTTTATAAAGACAATGGTTACAGTCGATTCATCGGCAGAACAATTAATGAAGTAGGAATGGAACTACTTAGTACAAAATCATGGACCGAAGCATTTGATATGTTCGAATATTTAGTTTCATTGTTTCCCAATGCACCGCAGGCCTACGACAGTTTGGCATTCGCCTATTTATCGAAAGGAGATAGCGAGGCTGCGAAAAGTACTTTTAGCAAATCTTTAACTATTGATGGTAGTTTTAAAAGTGATTACGTGAGTGATAATTACGGTCATAACAATATGCTCAAGTAAGGACAGGCTATCGCCAGCCGCTTAGTTTTGCGTTGAGGCTGTAGAATTACTCTTTTTAGAAACATATCCTACTATACAAAACTGATTGTTTTTTAACCTTGAAACCACAGGGTTGCTGTGATCTAATAGATATTATTCACTCACGGTAAATTGTTATGGCCAACTACAAGCCTGACTTATCCTGTCAAAATAAATTCATCCCCATCAATTTCGCTGAGCAAATTTTACCAGGTACCTTTGAGTATGCGCTTTGTTATATTGTCGAAAATAAACTCGACTTGTCGGGCTTTGACGCGTGGTATAACAACGATAAAACGGGTGCTGCGGCGTATCCGCCCACGGTCATGTTAAAGATTATTTTACTCGGTTATGCGCATGGGTTAATAAGTAGCCGCCGAATAGCCAAGGCCTGTGAGAACAATATTCTGTTCATGAGTGTGTCAGGGGATATTCAGCCGCATTACACATCAATAGCGGGTTTCGTAGCCAAAATGCACGAACAGATTGAGCCACTATTTACGCAAGTATTGATGATATGTGATGAAGAAGGCTTGATAGGCCGTAACCTATTTGCCATTGATGGGTGTAAATTAAAGTCCAATGCGAGTAAAGAGTGGAGCGGCACATTTGATGAACTAGGCCGTAAAAAAGCAAAACTAGAGCGCGCAAGCAAACGTATTATTGAACGCCATCAAGCCCAAGATGGCCTAAGTGTAGTGGTCAACTAATTTTGGCCACAGTTTTAGAATCTTGATATCTAACCTCAGATTCATTCGGCGCTAAACCAGCATTATAATGATGTGGTCTAACATTATTGTAATATCCGTTGATATAATCACTCACACTATATTTAGCATCTTTAAAGTTTTCGTATCCAACCTTTGGCATCCACTCCGTTTTAAAGCTTCTAAAA
>NZ_NTLW01000133.1:0-5412 GCF_002632075.1 Pseudoalteromonas sp. ESRF-bin5
CCTGTGGTTCTGCTTCGTGCTTTATCCACACGATAAAACCGCTCAGTCAGTCGATTAATATGTTCTGCAGCAATGCCATCACCGTTATCAACAACAGTAAAACAAGCGGTATTATTTTTACGAAGCCAGCTAACCTGTATTTTTCCGCCAGGTTTAGTGTAATGAATAGCATTAAAGACTAAATTAGAAAACGCACTACGCAGCTCATCTTCAGAGCCTTTTATGTCGAGTGTGTTATCTATATCAAAGAGTAATTCGTGGCCTTTGTCTTGATTAATAGACTGGGCTTCTGTTTGAATATAACCAAGTAACTGAGGTACATTAATCGCTTTATCGTTATCTTGTCGGCGTGAACCTTCTATTCGGGAAAGGGATAATAACTGGCTGACCAAACTGTCCATGCGTTTGCACTGCTCAAGCATGGTAGATTGTGCTTTATTCCACATTGCAGGAGGCGGTAAGTTGTCGCTGTCCATCATTTCAAGGTAACCTGTAACCACCGTAAGCGGCGTACGCAGCTCATGCGATACATTGGCAACAAAGTCTTTACGCATTTGTTCAAGCTGCTTTAAACGGGTTACGTCGCGCACCACAACCATTAACTGCGTAGTTGCATAGGGCATTACCCTAAACTCAAGCACTTGTTCAATAGCATGGCCATTATCAAGTTCTAGTGCTTCGTCAAAATCACCTTTATGCATATATTTTGCAAACTTAGGTTCGCGTATCAAGTTATCTAAGCGCTGCCCATGATCGGTAGGCCACTGCAGCCCCAATACCTTAAGCGCCAGCTGATTGCACCACACAATGCTTAAATCGGTTTGAAGCACAATAACAGCATCGGGTACTGCTTCGGCCCCATCACGAAAACGCCTAATTAAATCGGCCAATTCATTTCGTTTTTTACGGTTACGGTGTTGCAGGTGGTAAATGCCTTCAAACACTTGCTCCCATGCACCTTCGCCTTCAGGGGGGTTAAAACTGCGCTGATTTAAAAGCCAATCGCTTAAACGGTATAATTGATGATAATGCCAAACAAGAAGTGAAAAAGAGCCTAAAAATAAAAGCAAAAAAGGTGCGCCAACTAGCACACCAATTAATAGTAAGGGTAAAAAATAGATAAACAGACGTTTTATTAACGCCTGCTTATTAACAACTCGATACATACACTCACTTTACCTTAGAGTAGTTATACACGTATAAAACTAAGCTGGTGTTTAAGTAGGTTATAGTTTACTTGAAAAACGGTACCCTGCACCACGCACGGTCTGAACCAAACGATCGTGTCCTAACGGGCCAATTGCTTTGCGTAAACGGCGAATATGAACATCAACAGTACGGTCTTCCACATACACATTGGTTCCCCACACATGATCTAACAATTGTTCACGGCTGTAAACCCGTTCAGGGTGAGTCATGAAAAAGTGAAGGAGCCTAAACTCTGTAGGGCCCATATCAAGCTCATTTCCTTCAGAAGTAACACGATGAGAAATAGGATCTAAGCGTAAGCCATGCACTTCAATTGCTTCTTCTAAAGAGGTTGGCGACACACGACGAATAACCGCTTTAATACGCGCCATTAATTCTTTTGGCGAAAACGGTTTAGTTACGTAGTCGTCAGCGCCTACTTCTAAGCCGCGTACTTTGTCTTCTTCTTCACCGCGAGCTGTAAGCATAATAATAGGTATTTGGCGCGTGTGTTCGTTTTGCTTAAACTTTTTAGCAATTTGAATACCGCTTCCGCCAGGCAACATCCAATCAAGCAATACCATATCAGGGTAAGGCTCAACCATTGCAGCAATAGCAGAATCATAATCTTCAGCTTCAATTGCCTGAAATCCATTTTGCTCTAATACAAAAACAAGCATCTCTCTGATAGGCGCTTCGTCGTCTACGACTAGTACTTTACGTGACATTCCAATTTATCTCTTAAGCTATCGAATAAGTTTTCATTATTATGACTAAGTATTACATTTTTATGAAAGTGTAACGTGTAAATTAAAATCGGGGTAAAAAAAAGCCAAATTAATAATAAAAATCTCACTCCTGTCACAAATTTATATATTTTAAAAATTGAATAAAGACATTTTTAGTACTTACAAAAACTAAACTTTAAATATGATCGAATACTCAGATCATTGCTTTACTAAGTCTGCCTTTGTTTGTATTTACTTAGCTTTTAATAGATCTGGATTTTACTAAGCTTCACTTTAAAGATCAGATTTTTACCAAGGCGATCAATGTTGAGATCAATACTCTACCTACTCAAAAAGTTAAGCTGTTGATTGTTTGTACAAATAAAAAAAGATCTGATTATTTTTAATGCTAAATAAAGCTAAAAATTACGTTTACTTAGTAAAGTAATGATCCAATACAACCTGTGTTAGTAAATGAGTGATCCCAATTGATACCGTTGGTAATTGCATGATCTGCTATTGGCAGGCAATAAAAAAGCCAGTAATAATATTACTGGCCTTTACACATTGATCTGTTTAATCGATCGATTATTTAATCTGTGGTGCTAACTCGCCGCTTAAGTACTTAAGGTGCATGTCATCAAGAGAAATTGGTTTAATTTTACCAGCCTGTCCTGCCGTTCCAAACGAGTTGTAACGCGCAACACAAATCTCTGTCATCGCTTTTGTAGCTTCTGCTAGGTATTTACGTGGATCAAAGTTAGATGGATTAAGCGCCATATGACGACGAATAGCACCGGTAGACGCTAAACGTAAATCGGTATCAATATTTACTTTACGAACACCGTGCTTAATACCTTCAACAATTTGCTCAACTGGTACACCGTAGGTTTCAGGAATTTCGCCACCGTACTGGTTTATGATCTCTAGCCATTCTTGTGGTACCGACGACGATCCATGCATTACTAAATGCGTGTTAGGAATACGTGCGTGAATGGCTTTAATGCGATCAATTGCTAAAATATCATCTGTTGGTGGGCGCGTAAATTTGTAAGCCCCGTGCGATGTACCACATGCAATCGCAAGCGCATCAACATGGGTTTTATTTACAAAGTCAGCTGCTTCTTCAGGATCAGTTAGCATTTGATCAGTTGTTAATTTACCTTCTGCGCCTACACCGTCTTCTTCGCCCGCTTCACCCGTTTCAAGTGAACCTAATACACCTAGCTCGCCCTCAACCGATACACCGCACGCATGTGCCATAGCCACTGTTTCGCGAGTAACTTCAACGTTGTATTCATAACTTGAAGGCGTTTTACCATCGCTCATTAACGAGCCATCCATCATTACTGATGAAAAACCAAGTTGAATTGAACGCTGACAAACACCGGGCGAGGTGCCGTGATCTTGATGCATTACGACAGGGATATGTGGCCACTCTTCAACGGCAGCTAAAATCATATGGCGAATAAATGGAGCACCGGCGTAAGCACGAGCGCCTGCTGATCCTTGAACGATTACTGGGCTGTTTGTTTTGTCAGCCGCTTCCATTATTGCGCGCATTTGCTCTTGGTTATTCACGTTAAAAGCGGGTACGCCGTAACCATGCTCAGCTGCATGATCTAAAAGTTGTCGCATACTGATTAAAGCCATTGGGTATTCTCCAATTTATCGATAGCATTTCACTGCCATCTAGTTTGAACGGATATGTTAGTTTGGCGTTTAAATAACACCACGAAACCCACTGCTCTGCAGTTAAGCTTCGTACACATTAATTATTAAATTAGGGTGAGAGGTATTTAATAATTAATGATTAGTGAGGGTTTCCCCTCACTTTACACGGCTAAATAACTTTATTTAGCGCGTGACTCTAGCATTTCTACTGCTGGAAGTTTTTTGCCTTCTAAAAACTCTAAGAACGCACCACCACCGGTAGAAATGTAAGAAACTTTATCGGCTATGCCGTATTTATCAATTGCAGCTAAAGTATCACCGCCACCCGCAATTGAAAATGCGTTTGAATTAGCAATTGCTTGAGCAATAGCACGTGTGCCGTTGCCAAACTGATCAAACTCAAATACACCTACAGGACCATTCCATACTACCGTGCCTGCATTTGCAATAATTTTAGCAAGTTGGCTGGCGGTATCTGGGCCAATATCAAAAATCATATCGTCGCTAGTCACTTCGCTTACATCTTTAAGCGTAGCAACTGCTGACTCTGAAAATTCATTACCTACCACTACATCCGTAGGAACTGGAATTTCACCATCGTTTGCCTTCGCTGCTGCACATAAACGATTTGCTTCATCCATTAAATCAGCTTCAAAAAGTGATTTACCTACCGGATTGCCTGCAGCTGCAATAAACGTATTAGCAATACCGCCGCCAGTTACTAGCTGGTCAACAATTTTAGACAGTGAATCTAGTACAGTTAGTTTAGTCGAAACTTTTGAACCACCCACAATAGCCACTAATGGGCGAGCTGGATTATCAAGTGCTTTTCCTAATGCTTCAAGTTCAGCCGATAGTAATGGGCCTGCACAGGCAACATCAGCAAATAAACCAACACCATGAGTAGACGCTTGTGCGCGGTGAGCTGTACCAAAGGCATCCATTACGTATACATCACATAAAGCTGCAAGTTGTTTTGATAACGCTTCGTCGTTTTTCTTCTCGCCCTTATTAAAGCGCACGTTTTCAAATACAACCACTTCGTTATCAGCTACATCTACGCCATTTAAGTAGTCTTTTTCAAGACGCACTGTTTGCGCTAGCGCGTCGTTTAGGTAATCAGCTACAGGGGCGAGCGAATATTCTTCGTTGTATTCCCCTTCCGTAGGACGGCCAAGGTGTGACATAACCATTACTTTAGCGCCTTTCTCAAGGGCTAATTTAATAGTAGGTAGTGCAGCACGAATACGCGCATCTGACGTCACTTTACCTGCTTTAACTGGTACATTTAAATCTTCACGAATTAATACGCGTTTGCCGTTTAAATCTAAATCTGCCATTTTTATGACCGACATGAATATCTCCTTAGTTAACGATACTGAACCTGAAAAATACGTTTAAATTATTATAGTAATATAAAAAGTTACTGAGTTACTGCAACCATCGCACGCGCGGTATCGAGCATACGATTTGCAAATCCCCACTCATTATCACACCAAACAAGTAACTTTATCAGCCGTTTGTGACTAACTCGTGTCTGTGTGCCATCAATAATACAAGAATGTGGATCGTGATTAAAATCAACTGATACAAGCGGCTCTTCGGTGTAACTTAAAATACCTTCGAGTCTATCTTTTGCTTGTGCTTTAAGTGCATTATTAACGGCCTTTAAATCTACATCGGCATTAACCGTTACACTTAAATCCATGGCCGTTACATTAATTGTTGGAACGCGAACAGCTATGGCCTCAAAGCGACCTTCAAATTTAGGTAATATGCGGTCTATACCGCGGGCAAGTTTTGTATCTACCGGAATAATAGA
>NZ_NTLW01000125.1:0-5024 GCF_002632075.1 Pseudoalteromonas sp. ESRF-bin5
AGCAAATAAGCACTTTTTATTTTTTTACATTTCCAGTAGATTGTCAGCGCCGTTAAAAAACAGAGAAGTATAATAATATGAGCGCAGTTAGAGGCGAGTTTAGTTCTCGCTTTGGATTTATTATGGCCGCCGCCGGCTCTGCCGTAGGTTTGGGCAACATATGGGGCTTTCCCACACAAACAGCCAGTAATGGTGGTGCCGCATTTTTAGTTGCCTATTTAGTGTTGGCTTTCTTTTTAGCTTATCCTGCGCTAATGGCCGAACTCATGATTGGTCGGCACGGGCAAGCTAACGCCGTCGTTTCTTTAACTAAAGTATCTAACAAACCTTGGCAAAAGCACTTTGCATTTATTGTCGGCTTTGGGGGTATTTTATGCGCCGGCTTTATACTTAGTTTTTATGCTATTGTTGCAGGCTGGATGCTCAGTGCAACAGCCCAACCTATCGCCGCCTTGGCCGGAGCTGACGCAGCATCAACCTGGCTAAGCGAGCAATCACTTACTCGCAACGTTATTTTTACCCTTGTTTTTATTGTTTTAACAATAGCAATCATTAGCCGTGGTGTTGAAAACGGTATCGAAAAATGGTCAAAGCGCTTGATGCCCGCTTTATTGGGTATTTTATTTTTATTAATTGCTTATGTACTGACTCAAGAAGGTGCAATGGAAGGGTTAAAAGCCTACTTGTTACCTGACTTTTCGTCTATTTTTGACACCCAGTTGATTGTTAGCGCATTAGGTCAAGCGTTTTTCTCATTATCGCTTGGCACAAGCGTTATGATTATATACGGCTCGTATATTAGTAAAAAAGAAAACCTAGTCTCTCTCGGTGCATACGTAACGTTAATTGATGTGTTTATTGCCTTTGTTGCTGGTTTACTTATTATTCCTGCTATGTATGTAGCTCAAGCACAAGGTGTTGAGATATTTTCTGCCAGCGGAAAATTGCTCTCAGAAGATACTTTAGTATTTCAGGTATTACCCGCTTTATTTGATGGTATGGGCAGTGTAGGTTTATTTGTTGGCTTTGCATTTTTTGCCCTAATGAGTATAGCTGCGCTCACTTCGTCAATATCAATGCTTGAAGCACCTGTTTCCTATGCCGTAGAACGCTTTGCCTTGAAGCGCATTCAAGCAACGTGGGTCATTGGCGCCTTGATAGCAGTTGTTAGCATTACGATTGTGTGTAACCTAGGCGCATTATTTGGTTTAGTGATCACACTTACCACTAAGGTTGCGCAACCATTACTTGGCTTAATGTGCTGTATTTTTGTAGGCTGGATTTGGTATAGAAATTCATTACTACAAGCCATTCAACAGGGCAATCCCGAGGTACAAACTACGCTATTTTGGAAAATATGGCCTTGGTATACTAAGTTTGTGTGCCCTATCGCAATAGGTGCTGTGTTTGTCCACTCGTTATTAAGCTAACAACTCATATAAAAGCCCACACTTGTGGGCTTTTATATGAGTATAAATTTAACTAGCCTAGTTAATTTTTAGTATCATATCTTGATGCGGTATACCGTCCTCTAAATATGCATCCCCTGTGCACTTAAAACCAAATGACTCATAAAAGTCCAACAAATAGGTTTGCGCACCAATAACTATGTCCCGTTCAGGCCAATGCGTTTTACAACATGCTATTGCCTGCTCAACCAATTTACTAGCGATCCCCTTTCCTCTGTGATGCTCACTCACTAAAACACGCCCAATTGCGCTGTACTGTCCGTTTTTTTCATAACAGCGGGCGTAGCTCATTAACTGCATATTATCTAACGTATAAATATGTTGAGTAGTTTCAGAAGTATCAACATCATCCAACTCAGGGTAAGGGCATTTTTGCTCTACAACAAATACGTCTACGCGCCCTTTCATAATTGAAAACAAGGTATGAGGGGTCAGTTTATCAAATGGTTCACAGTTAAAATGCATGGTAATCCTTAAGCAAAAACCCAGCTGAAGCTGGGTTTAGTATCGCTATAGTACGAAATGAAAATAAAATTACATTCATCGCTGTACAGTATAAAAAGTATTAAGCGAATAAACGCTCTAACTGATCACATAACTGAGACAAGTTTACATGGTCATGTTCAATGGTTACATCAATATACCCATCGCCTCTAAATGCACGGTCAAGCTCAATTAAAACGTGAGTTTTGTGGGCTTCTGGTACAAATGACAACTCGATTTCTTGAATTCCAAATAAACTTCTGCTGTTAGGTTTATATTCAAGCTCTTGGTAACACCCTGAAACAGAAGCAAACGTAGAGGCACGTAAAAAACCTTTTTCAACATCGGCTTTAGATAAACTAAAACCTAATTTATCCATTGCCTGCATACACGTTTTAACTGCTTCATTTGGGTAAATATGAAGATGGTCTTTGTCTGTTGGATCTAGTGCTAAATCAATATCTAGTCCAGTTTCTAACCAAACATGGGACTGGTTGTAACCCGCGTTAATTTCAGTGATCGGTGTTTCTGAATGCAAACGCGCTTCAAAAGGTATGCTTTTTACGTCACCGGGTTCCAACTTACCTATATCGGTAATTCGCCATTGATCAATTACATGATTAGTAAAATAATCACCTTCATCACCAGCCACTTTAACACGGGTCATTAGTAATAAATCTAAGCCTGCAATTTCTTGGCTAACGTCACCTGCTGTAATGACAATATTAGCGTTAAAAAGTTGTCCTGGTTGCAGATGTTCAGTCTCTAAAATAGTGTCAACTTTTGCTGCACCAATACCAACTGATGCTAAAATTTTTTTAAACATATAATTCTCCTTAAGCTGAGCCGCTCTTAAATATGCCCTAACTTAAACGTCTTCGTTACCTCATCTTAACCATAATTAAAAGCCGTTGTCAGTTTAAAAGTAGGATTTAAATGCTTTTAACGGTTAAATATGCATGATTTGTGCGTATATTATCCAAACAACGTGTTAAAAGCGACTAAATAAACAAAGCTCAAGTGGTATATTTAATTTTCATTAATCGCTGTTTTTAGCTACACTGCAGTACCAAATGATGTAATTTTAAGTATTATGGAACTAATCTACTTTGCTACCGCATTTGTGTGTGGTTTTGCCATTTATCAATTAAAACTTCCCCCTCTTATTGGCTTTTTGCTGGCGGGCTTTGCGCTGAATCTAGCAGGTTATAAAAGTACAGAATTACTTGATACAATTGCCGCATTGGGCGTTACTTTATTACTGTTCAGTATTGGCTTAAAACTTAAAGTAAAAAGCTTAATAAAACCTCAAGTGTGGGCACCTGCTTCCCTTCATATTATATTTAGTAGCGCTATTTTTAGCGGTTTCATGTTGCTATTAGGTGTGTTTGCCCTGCCCCTTTTTGTTGACTTAAGCTGGCAAAGTGCCTTGTTGGTCGGCTTTGCTCTTAGCTTTTCAAGCACTGTATTTGCGGTAAAAGTATTAGAAGAGCGCGGTGAAATGGCCAGCCTACACGGTAAAATCGCTATTGGTATACTTGTAATGCAAGATATTTTTGCGGTTATATTTTTAGCTATTAGTACAGGAAAAGTACCCAACATTTGGGCGCTGGCTATTGTTATTGCCTTGCCTTTAATACGCCCTATTATGTATTTTATGCTCAACCGTTCTAAACATGGTGAACTGCTTCCTTTATTTGGTTTCTTTTTTGCGCTTGTTGCTGGTTATAACGCATTTGAATTTGCAGGCCTTAAAGGTGATTTGGGTGCGCTGATCATAGGCATGATGTTTGCCCCACATAAAAAAGCGGGCGAGCTATCAAAATCCTTACTCAACTTAAAAGATATTTTACTTGTCGGTTTTTTCTTAAGCATTGGTTTAAATGCTGAACTAACAGTTGATTCGCTCATCATTGCCATTGTGCTTATTTTTGTACTCCCTGCTAAAGTTATTCTTTATTATGTGTTTACTAACGCGTTTAAATTACGTGCACGTACCTCGCTACTTACCGCATTTACCTTATCTAACTACAGTGAATTTGGCTTGATTGTATGTGCTGTTGCAGCTTCAACAGGTATTATTACCCCTGAATGGTTAGCCGTTATGGCTATTGCGGTATCTATTACCTTTGTTATTGCCTCACCCCTTAACAAACGCTCTAATGAATTATATGTAAAAGTAGAAAGTTGGTTAGTAAAGTTTGAAAGCAAAACACGTCTAGCCGAAGAATTACCAGTAAACCTTAATGATACAAAAATTGTTATTTTTGGTATGGGTCGTATTGGCACCGGTGCTTATGAAACTATCAATATGACTCACCCCAATTTAGTAGCGGGTATAGATATAAAACCCGAAGTTGTCGATAAACATATAAGTAGAGGCCGTAAAGTACTGATTGCCGACGCTACCGACCCTGATTTTTGGCAACGTGTAAACCACTCTCACGTTGAAATGGTCATGTTAGCAATGCCAAAACACATGCAGAACATTTTTGCATTAGAGCAGCTTCAAGCGTCAGGTTACACAGGGCAAGTTACTGCAATTGCAAACTACCCAGATCAACAAAAAGAGCTTGAAAGTATGGGGGTACACTCAACGTATAACTTTTACTTAGAAGCCGGTAGTGGTTTTGCTGAACATGTAAAACAAGAATTGTTTGGTGAAAAATAGTATTTACTATGTGTAAAGGCACAAAAATAATTCTTTTTCATTAGTAAATAAATAAAAAGCAATTGTATTTACATTCCTTTACAAGTGCATGCACCACGTCTGCAAAAAACAGGTAAACTGTCTTCGTTGGTTAAATATAACCCATGTTAAATACAACCTAGTTAGACTCCAGCTAACAAAAGTTGTGTCGGGCTTTTTACACCAACAAAAATTCTTAAATCAGAGGGCCTACTCCCTCACTCAATAGGCTGTTTCTTGCCCGTCACAGCCTATTTTATTACTCTAAAATACCTTACACTAACCCCATTGATACACCAAAAAGCAAACCTATGGATCCGGAACAATTAAAAATTGCCATAAACACTAAAATGCCATTTGGAAAATATTCAGGTCGTCCATTA